>JAUVBP010000046.1 GCA_030591125.1 Candidatus Woesearchaeota archaeon
ACACAGGAAGACACAGGGCAGGATCTTGAAGGTCTACCTGATGAATTGGATGACCCTACATCTGAAGTCTATGACTCATACTACAAGGTAGTCATAGTCAATAAGGAGGCTCTTCCAAAGAAGACCTCATTGCTTGTTGATGTATCTGATGATGAAGACAGATTGAATCTTTTCAAGAGCTATATCGAGAATGACCTCCTGGATGGCGATTACACATCCAACTTGGTCAATGAAGAGAAGGTGGGTAACATAGAAGTCAGGAAGGAGACATTAGCGTTCCGGCATGGATTCAGAGAAATATTGGGTTCGTGATCCCTGTCTTTCAAAACATCATGTTTCAATGCGTAAAATGTATGTAAAAAAGAGGTGTATTGGAGTATTTTTATTAGTCTTAGCGTCAGTCCTGCTTTCTAGTCTTGTATCTGCGCGGGTCCAGGAATTTTCTGGCGTAGTCTTCTCTGGTGAGAACATCGAGATGGATGATTTCACATTCATAATAACAATCAATAAGTATACTACCGCCATATTCATAGATGCAGGGACGATGTTCCAGACAGTCGCTTTTGGGGATTGTGAGAAGATGGAACACTTTGAGATCTGCTTCGTCAATACAACCTATGATGAAGATGAAATGGACATCAATATTGAACTTGAGATATACAGGTATAAGCCTGATGTGGCGATAAGCAAACAGATAAATGATACTGAACTGTATATCGGGCAGGAAGCGGAAGTCACGCTCACTGTGACGAACACCGGAGATCCTGCTTCACAGATAATCATGAGTGATGATTATCCCCCTTCAATCCAGATATATGATCTTGAGGGAGGTTGCATGGTCCATGAGCACCAGGTCTACTGGCAGGGACATCTCAATGAGGGCAATGAACAAGAGTGTAGATTTATCATCAAAGGGACTGAGGAGCTCCACCAGAGTTTTGTTGCATACATGAAATACTGGGATGGATTCAAGTGGGAAGAGGAATATTCTTCAACTCTGACATTGGATATTGAACCCGTATTGACCATCAGGTCTGCAGTAGTCAGGGAAGATTATGAAGTTGATGGTGTCGATTTTGATTTTGATGATGAATCAGATGCTGGTGTGGTCATAGGTGAGACGTTGCGGCTGCTGGTAAATGTGACTAATGAGTATACTGAGGAAATAACAATCGATCAGTTCGAGATCAACCTGCCGGAAGACCTTGAGTATAAATCTACAGGTAACCTGCGGTTCAATTATATCAACGCAAGCGGCAACCGATCGAGCCTCCTCTGGTCCTCTGACCGTATACGTCGTGTTGGTGATGTAAAGCTCAGGTGGTCAGGCACTATTGACGGTGGTGAATCCAAGCTTTTCATACTTAAGATGACTGCTGTAGGTACTGGTGACCAGAACGTGCTGATGAATACAGAGTATGAATATGATGACATCAAGATGTCTTCTATGGAATACAATAATTTTGAGGTCGTAGATCCGGGCATCAATATATTCATGACGCTCAAGGATGATTCCAAACGCTTCGGGGTTCCTGAGCGTCTTGATTACGAGGAGGAGTCAATAGACCTTGAGTCGCTGCACCCCTATAACCTGAAGGTATACATCCAGAACAAGAATCCTTATGGGATAATCAAAGATGTTGGCTTGAATGTATATACAGATATAGCAGGTTTCAAACAAGTCCATTACTCATTGATTGAGGAAGAGGGCAGTCGGATACCTTACAGTTTTGTTCTTATACCTCCCGCTCTTTCAGTCAATAAAGAATTCAAGACGAACATCTCAATCAGATATACAAATGAATTTGGAGAACAAAAGGATAATAGCACAGAGTTCCTATTGACTGTTAACGCCTTCAGTGACCTGACCATATCATCGGATTCCTCAGAGGGTAGCGTACTTGAAGGGGAGACAGAGACGACGATAAAAGTGACCATATCCAATGACCGCCTGGTTGATATCACTAATGTGTATGTGCGTGATGATATACCTGCTGATTTCCATGTGGAAGGTATCCATGCCAAAAAAGTCAAGCTCAATAGGGAGACTGAAACTGAGATATACACTTATGTGTTGACTCCCCCGAGAGTCTATAACAAAACAAGATATAACATCACCACCACTGTATCTTTCTTTGATCTTGACTCGAGGCAGACCCTGACTTTCAATCAGACTGAACTTATAACTGTCGAACCTCTTGAACCCGAACTGGACATAGAACTGACACTTGACCTGCCTACTGATATATATCCGGGATCAATAATACCTATCGAGTACACTATCAGAAACCCGGGGGAGGATGAGCTCATAAGAGATATAACTGTCTATTTTCCTATCCAGTATGCTGTCGATCTTATAGGTCCAAAATCATTCTTTATCGACAAGCTCGACCCTGGAGAGCAAGTCATCATCCCAAATCTGATCAAACTGCGTCCGAAACTCGTGGGTGATGATATCGGGTTAAGTGTGACTCAGGTGGATTTCTATGATGCTTATGGGAACCTATTCAGCACCAATGGTACAGTAGATACGGCTTTTAATGTTGTATATTCCCGTATAAGCGGTCCTGCTCTTTTTGCAAGGACTATAGTGCCTGACGTGACTAATGTATCCACAGATGGTCTGGTCCAGATAGAGATATTCAATAATGGGAGCACATCTGCGGATATGGTGGTCTATCAGGGTGAACGTGTATGGAATACTGCCGTGCCTGCTGGATCAAAGACAAAGCTGAAGTATACATTAAGGTATTCGACCTCTGGTAATTACACCATACCTGATCCTGAGATAACATTTGACTTCCAAGGTGTAGAATCACATACAAAAGGAAGTGGTGCGATAATGTCTGTTGATCTGCTGTTGACCCTGCCGCCTGAAGTTGAAGAGGTGATTGTTGAAGAGGTAATACTGCCTGATCCTGAAAAGGATGAGATGTCATTTGAGGAGTATGAGCTGATAGCCAGCGAAAGCCAGAAGATAAAGATGATCCGTTATGTGATGATGGCGATATTGGCTGCAATCGTCTTTGCAGTGATATTGATATACGTTGAATATCAGAGGAAAAAGACGCCGAGCCACCCGTTCATGGAGGGTGAGCACACAGAGGGCGAAGCCCCTGATAAGAAATGATCAGTTTCAGATGAGATGATAAGGTAATCAAGATGGGAATATTAGATAAGGCAAAGTTCTGGAAAAAAGGAGATGATGATCTCGGTGATTTCAGTGATCTAGGAGACTTCGGTCTGGATGATAAGTCCGGAGGTCATGGCACAGATAGTCTCGGAGGAGATATCGGTGGTGATCTTGGAGGAGAGTTAGGTCCTTCACCTCCACTCACTGACACTTCTGCAATGGGTCTTCAAGGTGCGACACCTGAACACAGGGAACAGGTACGGCCTACACAGGCATCACAGGATATCAGCGACCAGTTCGGGCTCGATCCTACTCCGTCACAACCCTCTCCATATGATCCGCCGCAGCATGCTGCGGCATCAGAGGGTCCTGCACCAAGTCCTGCACCTCGTCCATCACCTCAATCAGTACCTCATGGTCCTGACATGGCAGACCTTTTCAAGGACATAGAGATAATACATGCTAAGCTCGATACAATAAAGGCATCACTCGATTCTGTCAACCAGCGATTGGCTACATTAGAGCGGATGGCAGGCAGTGACGGCAAGAGCAGATATACCTGGTGACGATGACTTCTACCCGAACATACCGGATGATGAATTTCATAGAGAACAACTTAGCACTGGCTCTGGTATCCATCTCTATAATCATCGTCGAGCGTGTCGTGAAGTTCTATGTGACTGAGAATCTCCGGCCCGGAGAGTTGGTCCCTGTGATCAACTCTTTCCTCAGCATAACCCGCTCCGAGAATGTCGGGGCAGGTTTTGGTATGCTCCCCGGACAGAAATGGTTCTTTGTCGCAGCTGCTGCGATAGTCCTTTTCCTCATAATATATTTCTATAGCCAGATAATATATGATAAGTTCCTTGTGTTCGCTTCAGCATTCATATTAGGAGGGACTGTAGGCAATATGATGGACAGGATATTCTTCGGCAGGGTGATAGACTATATAGATATCTCATTCTGGCCTGTCTTCAACATCTCAGATATGGCGCTGACCATCGGTGTAGTGCTCCTCCTGCTGTACATGTACAACTGGAAAGGTGGAGAGAAGAAGAAAGAGACGATAAAGTATATCCACTATTAGATAGTGTTGATATGTCTGTTGGATATTTCCTTATCTCTCAGAAAAAATAAGTATTCTCTGTTCAGAACTCTTCAAATTCGTCAAGCTGCTTGAGGTAACCTTTCTGTCTCAGGTAGCCTACCTGATTCTTCCTGTACTTGAGTATGACATCGCCTTTCTCATCGCCGCCGAATTCCCAAGGCTCGACAATCACAAGGTCACCTTCACGCACCCAAAGACGTTTTTTGAGACGCCCAGGTATCCTGCAGTTCCGCTGGCGACCATCCATGCAACGCACAAGCATCCTGCTGCCGCCGACACGCTGCTCAACAATCCCAAAGACCTGATTGCCTTTAGGTACAGGTGTGCGCATGAGATATTCCATCTCTTCTGCAGGACTCTGGATTGTGCCTTTCGGTCTTGGCTTACCCCTGCGTTGCGGTTTCTTGAATGCCATTGTAAAAATGAATTTGGGCGTGTTTATAAAGGTTTGGGTGGTCCTGAAATGTGCGTGCCCTTTGCAAAAGACTTAAATACGCTCTATCGCTCAGAAGTGCGTATGGTTGATCTGAATCTTCCAGAAAAGAGGTCATTCGTCGGGCCGGCAAGCCTTTGGAAACGTATTGTCGCGTTCATGCTAGACATATTCATAATCGACTTCTTTGTGATAGGCTTCTTCAGGGATATCACAGCACATCTGATAGGTGGCACCACAGATCTCATGGCAACATATGCATTGTTGAACAAAAGTGGCTCTATGGTGACTTCATTGACCATGATATTCGTGATCATAATATCACTTGCTATGGCCTATTTTGTGCTGATGCAGTATGTTGCAGGACAGACTTTAGGGTGCATGCTGGTCAACATACGTGTCGTGTACCAGGCAGATGGAAAAGAATCCGTGAAGCCAGGGCTCTGGCAATGTATCGTGCGCAATATATTCCTCATACCGACAGTCCCTTTCATATTCTTATGGGTCGCGGATCCAATATATTATTTCCTGGCCCGCAAAGGGCAGAGACTGACTGAGATGGCATCCAATACAAGGGTCGTCGAGCAGTTTGAATTTTGAACTGACAGGTATCATAGAAGCAATTTGGTGAACATCATGAAAAAGAACCAGGCAAAACAGGAAAAGAGCGGAAACAGGTGGGCAGTTGTCATCGTGATACTGGTCGTCCTTGCAATGATAAGCTTTGTCTCATCATTCTTCATAGGATTGTTCATATCCGCTTCGGATGTGGACCCTCAGGGGAATGTCGCACATATAGCTGTGACAGGTCCTATATTTGCACACTCAGCCGATGGATTGCTGAGCGATGATGTCGCAAGCAGTACTGATATAGTGAAGCTGATCAAAAAAGCGGATGCGAATACTGATGTGGTCGCGATCCTTCTCGAGATAAATTCTCCGGGTGGCACAGCTGTTGCCAGCGCAGAGATCGCTGATGCATTACTGAAGTCAAACAAGACATCTGTCGCCTGGATACGGGAAGCAGGAGCTTCCGGTGCATATTGGATTGCCACTGCGACAGACCACGTCGTGGCAAGCCCGATGTCAATCACAGGAAGCATAGGTGTCATCGCTTCGTATATCGAGTTCTCAGGCACGCTCAACCGATATAATGCATCTTATCAGAGATTAGTGTCAGGAAAGCTGAAGGATATGGGCTCCCCCTGGAAGAAGATCAGTGATGAAGAAGAGGAAGTCCTGCAGACCGGTCTCGACCTCATCCGGAATGAGTTCGTGAATGCTGTGGCTGAAAATAGAGGGTTGTCTGTAGAAGCTGTCGATGAGATTGCTGACGGAAGGTTCTATATCGGAAGGCAGGCACTTGAGCTGGGACTCATCGATCAGCTCGGCGGCAAAGACGAAGCTGTAGCGTGGATAGAGGACAAGGAAGAGATCGAGGCAGAGCTCGCGAAATACCAGAAGCCTATGACCCTTCTTGATATCTTGGGTGGTGTGTTCGATGATTCCAGCTATCACGTCGGTCAAGGGATCGGAAAAGCATTGTTCAATACCCGGTTGTCGAACAGTGTAGAAGTGAGGACTTGATCTTTTGTTTATCTTTTCTATTTCTTAGTAAGCATCTTAAACATCCAGATTGACTACATCCTTGGCGTGCTTCATGATGAAGTCTCGTCGAGGCTCTACCTCTTCGCCCATCAGGATGGTGAATGTGCTGTCTGCAGCGACTGCATCTTCAATCGTTATCAGCTTCAATGAACGGGTGTTCGGGTCCATGGTCGTCTCCCAGAGCTGGCCAGGGTTCATCTCGCCAAGACCTTTGTAACGTTGGAGGTTAACGCCCTCACTGCCGAATTCCTTTGTGACGTTGTCTTTCTCCTCTTCGGAATAGACATACCTGAACTGCTTACCTTTCGACACCTTGAATAACGGAGGCATCGCAAGGTACACATATCCTGCTTCGATCAGAGGTCTCATGTGCCTGAAGAAAAGGGTGAGCAGGAGTGTCGCTATGTGTGCGCCATCAACGTCCGCATCAGTCATGATTATTATCTTGTGGTACCTTGCCTTATCGATCTTCAGCTCATCGCCAAGACCGCAACCTATCGCTGTCGTCAGGGTAGATATCTGTTCATTCTCGAATATCTTGTCCATCCTTGCCTTCTCTACATTGAGGATCTTTCCCCTGAGTGGAAGTATTGCCTGGAACAGTCTGTCCCGTCCCTGTTTTGCACTGCCTCCTGCAGAGTCTCCTTCGACGATATATATCTCTGATTTTGCAGGGTCGCGCTCAGAGCAATCCGCAAGTTTTCCAGGCAGTGAACCGCTGTTCAGCACACCTTTCCTACGCGCAAGGTCCTTTGCCCTACGGGCAGCCTCTCTTGCCTTTGCAGCCTGTAATGATTTGAATATTATCAGCTTGGCGATGCCCGGATTCTCCTCTAGGAACGTCCCGAGGCCTGTATTGACGAGGCTTTCGACAATGCCTTTCACGTTCGAGTTGCCGAGCTTGGTCTTTGTCTGGCCTTCGAACTGCGGCTCTGAAAGCTTGACTGATATCACTGCGACAAGGCCTTCCCTCACATCATCGCTGGAAAGCTTGGCATTCTTATCGATCCTGTTCTTCTCATTGTACTTGTTCAATGTCTTGGTCAGTGCTGCCTTGAAACCCATCAGGTGGGTGCCGCCTTCAGTTGTGTTTATGTTGTTAGCAAAAGTGAATATGTTCTCCTGATATCCATCATTGTACTGCATCGATATCTCGAGATGGATACCTTCTTTCTCTTTCTCAAAATATATCGGTGCGTGAGGAGGACTCTTGTTCTTGTTGACAAACTCTACAAATGAGATTATCCCCCCTTCATAGCAGAAGTCGTGATGGTTATCTTCGGTACGCTCATCATCTATGATGATCCGTAACCCCTTATTCAGGAAAGCAAGCTCACGCATCCTTGCTGAGATGGTCTCAAAATGGAACTCGTTCTGTTCCATTATATCGAAATCCGGCCAGAACCTGACATATGTCCCTCTCTTGTCTGTATCTCCCAGAGTCTTGAACTCTCCTGCGGCCCCTCGAGCGTATTCCTGGGCGTGCTGTTTATTATCCTTGCATACCTCTACCTGAAGCTTTGCTGATAGGGCGTTCACGACAGATATGCCTACGCCATGGAGACCTCCAGATACTTTGTAAGAGTCATTGTCGAACTTTCCTCCTGCATGGAGCTTTGTCATGACGACCTGAAGGGCAGGAACTTCAAATTTTGGGTGGATATCTACAGGGATCCCTCGTCCATCATCAGAGACGCTTGTAGAGCCATCTGAGTGCAATGTAATCGTGATGTTCTTGCAGAAGCCGGCCATGGCCTCGTCAACAGCATTGTCAACGACCTCATATACCATGTGATGCAGGCCGGGAAGGCCTGTAGACCCTATATACATGCCAGGCCTCTTTCGTACTGCGTCAAGGCCTCCCAGGACTGTGATAGATGAGGCATGATATCCTTTTTTCTCTTTATCTGTCTCTTCGGCCATGTTGGTCTCTTGACTATGATTTTATGATTTTTTTGACTAAATCCCTTATTTTCTCGTCGGTAAAATTCACCAGAATCTGTACTCCTA
>JAUVBP010000119.1 GCA_030591125.1 Candidatus Woesearchaeota archaeon
AGCATAACTTTCCTGAACATCCAATTCATCTGGCTGCTCTTTGCAATACCTATCATGATAGCGCTGCATTTCTTCCTGCTCAAATACACAAGAAGGAGGGCAGTGATCTTTGCCAACTTCGAGGCGCTGAAACGGGTGACCGGGTCGATAGTGCTCTCGAAAAATATCACCCTGCTCATAATACGGGTGTTCATAATCCTATTCCTCACGCTCTCTGCAGCAGGACTCACATTCTGGATAGAAGGTCCAGGATCAGACTTCAACTACGTGATTGCAGTCGATGCCTCAAGCAGCATGCTGGCAGATGACTTCACACCTAACCGGCTTGAGGTCGCCAAAGAGACTGCAACAACATTCGTCAATTCACTCAACTCAGGAGCGAAGATCGGCATAGTCACTTTCGCAGGAATAGCCCGGGTCGAGACCCCTTTGACAGAGTCCAGAAGCGAAGCGGAAAAATCGATAGAATCCATACAGATAAGCAGTGCAGGAGGTACTGACATAGCCGGCGCAATAACAACAGCCTCAAATACGCTCCTGACAGAGTTCGACAAAGCGATGTCAATAATACTGATGACCGACGGCCAGCATACTGTCGGAGGTCCGCTTGACGAAGGGATACAATACGCCATGGAGAAACACATAACAGTGCACACAATAGGTATCGCGACAGAAAAAGGCGGGGCATTCGCACTGTCCCAGCTCCTTTCCACAATAGATGAAGAGAACCTGAAAAGGATATCAGACAATACCGGCGGCCAGTTCTTCATGGCAGGAGATAAGGCGCAGATGGTATCTGCATTCGATCAGGTCGTGACATTATCCGAACAGAACAGACCATTCCAGATGAGGCTGCCTTTCCTGGTGATAGGACTTCTTCTGCTGTTCGGTGAGTGGATACTGATGAATACGAGATTCAAGACGTTGCCATAATGTTTTTAAACTCTCCTGGTCTCTGCTGCTCAATGAAACAAGGCAGACCATCAGGCTCAGTCATAAGACAGAACATCGTAGAGATACTATATTTCTTGGAGAGAGGATATGCATATGAGATCCATAAGATGTATCGGGAGATATTCCCTAAATGCACCATGCGTTCTATCTATCACCATCTGAAAAGGGGGGTCGACACCCAGGAGTTCGTGGTCAAGGACATAAAGCAGGAGAAAGGGAACTATTCCTGGGGACCGCAGGCAGAGAAGATATATTATGCGCTGGGGCCTAAGGCAGCTCCACGTATTGTCGGCAAGGTCAAAGAATATTTTGATAATAAGAATAAAAAATGAAAAAAATATTGAATCACCTGTTCCGTCTCACGTCGACTGTGGCAAGAGCGTACCTATCCCCATCATCTTGAGCAGATGGGTCGAAATTCTCTATGAACAATGCTGAAGACAGACCTTTTTCTCCCATTTCCTCTAGCTCCTCTTCAGTCAGTTCCTGATACCAACTTTCCTGAAAAACACTTCCAGATTCGCGATAACATACAACGTCCCCAAGATCTGCAACAAGAGGATCTTCCTTCACAGTACGCATCAGATATTCAAAAAGCCTATCCTCTTCATCAGGATGCTGTTTTATGAACGCAAAATAATCCGGAAGAGACGAAAGGTCTTCCATCGCACACAGGAACTCAGTAGCAAAATATGGCTCTGGCGTCCTGTATATTGTCCCTTCAGGAGGCTCTGCAAGTATCTCAAACTGCTCTATCGCATGTTCCCCAAAATTCAGTATAGGATTGTATTCGTAATGCTTTACGACTAATGGACCTTTAGGAGATTTCAACCTATATGCCGTACCTTCTGATCCTGACCCTATCTCTCTAAGAGTCGTGCCTTTCAGTAAAGCCTGTCTCATGCCACTCTGCACCTCAGAAAAACCACCAGATAATTCACTATATGGATCATACGCATCAGGTGCCTCCTGTAGCTCCCTCTCAGTATACCTGAAGAACTTGGTGATTACCCTATCTATAGTCTCAGGATCAGACCTTATGATATCCAATCCAGCAGGGCTTACCAATAACCGCCCATACGGCTCTCTAGATATATCATAAGCACCACTATCTAATCCTGCTGATTCAATCTGTTTTATGATGTCCATAAAGGACTCGCATCCGAACTAATATTTAAGCTTTACTGTTTTTACCACTTGATGAGGACTACAATTTCTTCGTAATCATCGACCCCAGTTCAAACACCTGAAAATGCAGCCTAAAAGCACCTAAACTGCTAAAATAATAAATCAAAACATTTAAATATATCTATTATTTAGATATATCAATAGAGTAATAAAGATTTTTATTATAATTATTCAGATAAGTATATCTTAAAAATAGATAGTTATTTAAGCACGCAGGTCTAACCTCTAAATCGTTTAACCCCCAGTACCATGGCGCCCTTTTTGGGCGCCTACACCCCCATTAACCCCCTTAACACCAGAGCAATGGCAGTGACGCTGAAGTACAAAATAATCGAACTTCTTTCAAGAGATGTATCTATACTGCATTCCATCTCAGATATCGCGAAGAAATTAGGAGTAGCATATTCTCACACACATTCTTTCGTGATCAAGCTTGTCAAAGAAGGAGTGATAGACATCCAGAAGATCGGGAACGTATCAGTCTGCAGGCTCAACCTCAAGAGCGCAATGGCAAGATCATACCTTTCAATCATCGAATCACGCAGAGCGCTGGAATGGATGCGCAAGAATCCTCAAGCAGCAAAGGTCACTGAGAAGATAGAGCAGGTAAAAGACAATATCCACGCAGTCCTTGTCAAAGGCAACAGGACAATACTCGTCGTGCCTGAGAAGATATCAGGCGTCGACTTCTCCATGTTCAGGAACAGGGTAGTGATGAACATGGAACACCTGAGGAAGAACAAGCACTATTACACAGACTGTATAATACTGCATGGTGCAGAGAAATTTTGGGGATTGATAGATTAGCCGGGAAAAAAGAGCATAAAAGAGATATCATTGAAAAATATTTTCGTGCAAAAAAAAGAGAAAAAAAGAGGTGAATCATGCCCGAGATAGGTAAGGATGAGATGGAGCAGCTCCTTTCGAAGTACAAAGGAGAACTCGGCGTACAGCTCACTCCAGAGGACGAGGAAGTCCAGAGCATCGGAGTCATACGTACTCGCGAGTACAGGGAGTTCAAGGAAGAGTATCTTGAGAAACACGTAACATTATACGAGAAGGCATGCAATCAGGCAGATAAACTCTTCAAGATAGCGCCAGACAAGAAGAAAGCAGCAGCACTGCAGGAATCAATAGATGTCTGCCACATAAACATAACGCCTTCAGGAGCGTATACAGTATCACTCTTAGCACCCATGATATTCATATTTATCGGGGGTTTCATATCATATGTACTGACACAGGGAGGGATGTTCTTCCCATTCTTCTTCCTTGCCTTTGGCGGCATGATGATCATACCGCTCGGCAAGATCCCTCATTTCATGGCAGATGCCTGGAGGATGAAGGCATCCAACCAGATGGTACTGTCCATATTCTATATCGTCACATACATGAGACACACCTCCAACCTGGAGCTCGCGATCGACTTCGCTGCGGAACACCTGTCACCACCATTATCTTTGGATTTCAAGAGGATAGTATGGAATGTCGAGACAGAAGTATACCCTACGATAAGAGAGAGCCTGGACGTATACCTCGACAGCTGGAAAAAGTGGAACATGGAATATATAGAGTCCATGCACCTCATCGAAGGAAGCCTTCTTGAAGGTGATGAGACTGCAAGGGTGGCGATGCTCGACAAGTCACTTGACGTAATTCTCCAGGAGACATATGAGAAGATGCTGCATTACGCACATAATCTCAAGGCACCTATGACCATGCTCAACATGCTTGGAGTCATCCTGCCGATATTAGGACTCGTGATATTGCCCCTGGTAGTGAGTTTCATGGAAGGTATATCCTGGTATCACATATCTGCACTATACAATGTCCTGCTTCCTGCATCTGTGTATTACGTAGGAAAACAGATACTGGCCAAAAGGCCCAGCGGATACGGAAATGTAGATGTCTCAAAAGATCCTGCACTCAAGAAATTCAGGAACTTCATAATAAACATCGGCGGACAGGAGATCCTCATACCCCCCATATACATGAGCATATTCGTACTCGTGACATGCCTATCCATAGCATTCATACCGATAACGATACACATCCTGAATCCTGGATGGGACGTGGTCCTGGCAACAGATGGCGAGATATTATACACCAATGACTATGTCATCGAAGAGTTTGAACGAGAGAAGTACAGCTTCATAGGATACAAGCTCGCATCAGATGAAGAAAGAGGATATATCGGGCCATTCGGGATCGGCGCATC
>JAUVBP010000123.1 GCA_030591125.1 Candidatus Woesearchaeota archaeon
CACGAAACCAGTGATTGACGGTCCGAAATATATCAGTCCTGAAATGCAGGTGACTGCAAGTGTTACAAGGATCAGGTATGCTGTGAATGCTTTGGCTTTATGTCCAGAATTCCAATTATCATGCATTGTAGCGCCAGGTTCTGCCTGTTTTATCTTGCGGTTGATCCGTTTGAGCTTCCTGACCTGTGCCTCTATCTTTCTTTTATGCATGATGTCCCTCTTTTTGTGGTTTTTATATATTATAGAGTATATAAACTTTATTACACCTTAGACCTGCTGCCTGCTGCTTTGCATCAGCATATATCTCTAAGGTGTAATGACCAGAAATCCTTTGATGGTCGATTTAAGGATTTCTCGTTTATTGTAGGTCTTTACGGGTTAACTGGGTGGAGTTTGTGCGACGTTTGACAAAAATTTATATATCATACAATACAGGGACTTTCCAAAGAGGTGACATATGACATCCCCTGCAAAGTATCTCACAGATTGGTTTATACGTTATACCAGGAACCGGGACCTGGTGTTCAGGAAGATTTCTGAGATAAAGGAAGATGGAAATACTGTCTCTGTGCTGCAGAAGGATGGCAGGGCCACGGATTATTGTGCCGCGCCATTTCCCGAAGATATGGTCAAGATTGCTGAAGGTATAGGTGGTGGGACTAAAGGGCTTCTTGTCTACAATACGCGGGAGAATTTTGATCTGATGATGAAGTCATGGGCTGCACTTTCAAAGATAAAAGGGCTCACGATATATTTTATCAACCCGTCCTCTAAGATCGATAAACGCTGGGCCATAAGCCCTTATAATCATAGCCTGATATCTGATGCAGAATCTCTTGAGCAGGGACTTAACTCGATGTACCTCATGGTCGAACCGACTACAAGAGGACAGATTGAAGAATTGACCAGATGACTGTCTGGACTACCATTTCTCTTTGTTGATGCCCAGGTAGTAGCCTGTGCGTTTTGTAGCGACGTGAAGTATCGGTACTGCGATGATGAGAAACACTACAACACTTATCGGGGGCACATAGACGATTGAGAGGAATATCAACGCGCCTATAACCATGTCCAGTTGATCCCATGGTATCCATGGCTGGCCTGATCTTATCCCTCTCCTCCGTTTGAAGAAGCTTTCGATGAGGTCACCGAATAGTGTTCCGAACCCGAACAGGAATCCCAGCAGTATGACATTGACTGATGAGTAATCTATCAGGCTTATGTGCCTGAAGGATGCGAAGTCCATGAACAGGATATTCTGGACATAGACGATGATTATCGCGTATAGTATGCCGAAGAGGAATCCTCTGTAAGTCTTATTTTGGCCGAAGATCCTCTTTCCTTTCCACTTATGTCCTAGGTCTACAGGGATGTCAAGAAACTTATACTTTCTTGCGAACACTGGTGCCATGTTCGCGAACAGTCCTGGAAGCATCAGGTACAGAGATTTCAATGCTAATATGCCTAGTTCCATATCATTTACCTTTTTTCTTTATTCTCATCTTCCTGATCCTGAATGTGCTTACCATGAGTCCTGCTGAGAGGATCAGCACTACAGGGTACCATGAGTGGAATCCTGAAAAGTGGAGTGCGGGTACGAGGATGCCATTGACAGTTATCGGCATCCCTTCAAAATGAGCCATTTTCTTGATGTTGAACCTTGCAAGCCTCAATGCACCTGCGATGACAAAAAGCACGTATACAGTGACTGCCAGATACACTACCCAGCCCGTAGAGGCTTGACGTGTGAACTGGAACGCGAATACTGCAGGAGCCACTCCGAATGATACCAGGTCACATAATGAGTCAAGCTCTTTGCCGAGATCGCTTGTCATCTTGAAATGCCTTGCGACCGTGCCATCAAGACAGTCAAACACGACTGCAATGATCATGAATGCTGCAGCAAGGGTGTATTCTTCAGACAATGTGAGGAATATGCTCAGGACACCTGCTGCAAGGTTTGCCAAAGTTACCAGATTTGGTGGGTTTAGCATAGAGAATACATCTTTCAATCTTTTTTGTTCCATCTTCAGAACCTCGCTATAGGAGTCTCACCATCGATCACTCGTTGTCCTTCTTTTATGCAGAGTTTCAGATCAGGTATGACCAGGATGACCTGTGACCCTAGTTTTATCAGTCCTATGTCTTCTCCTTTGAGAACTTTCTGGTCTCTCTTCGTGAAGCATTCTATCCTTCTCGCAAGGAATCCTGCTACCTGCACAACTTTGACCTTGCCGATTTCATTGTTCCTTATTACGATCTCGTTCTTTTCATTCTCAAGTGCTGCAAGCGAGCCTGCATCCTTGACTGCATTGAGGAACCTGCCTTTATGATGCAGGGTCTTCTCGACCGTCCCGTGTATAGGGCTTCGTTGGTAGTGGACATCAAAAGGGGTCATCATTATGACTATCATATATCCTGATCTTATGACATCTTTCGTGAGCAGCTCTACTTTTCCAAGGATTCCTTTTTTCAGCGATGTAGTGTCCTTATGCCCCTTCCCAATCCTGATTATCTTGACGACTTTCCCATATGCTGGTGACACCACCACGTTCTCAGGAGGTATTATGCGTACAGGCTTCCGTAAGAAGTAGAGCCTGTAGAACAGGAACAGAAGTACCAGGGCACTAAAAACTCCACCTATAGACCACATCATGATGCTGTATGCTGACATTTTTAGCTGATGAACTGGAATATTATAGGTATTACGATCCCTATCAGGCTTCCTACTGTTACCTGTACTGGTGTGTGGCCGGTTATCTTCAGTATCTCATACACGCCAAGCTTTTTCTTGCGTATTATCTCATTGAGGGTCTTCACTACTGTATCGACATTCCTCCTTACGCCAAGAGCATCCCTTACGACAATCATGGCAAACCCTACGGAGAGGAAGAATATTGTGGACATGAACCCCTCGACAAGCCCTATGCTGACTGCCAATGAACATACAAATGTGGCGTGTGATGATGGCATCCCTCCGGTTGCCACCAGACTTCCCCAATCAAATCTTTTCCTGCGTATGGAATGGTCTATGAATTTCCATATCTGGCACAGGACTGTAGCGACTATTACAGGCAATATTATTGGGTTTGTCAATATTTTATCGAGCATCTGATCACCTTTTTTCTTTATGTTCTCATTATGTTTCATTACTTTTTTGCCATATCCCACATGAATTCAAAATAGCTCTTGAACCCTGCGGAGATGTTGTCTTCTCTTATGAGTATCGCGACAGGATCATCTCTCCATGCGATTATGCATACGTTCCTTCCATATATGTTTACCGCAGAATTTGACTTTATATCTTTAGGTACGAACCTGACTTCTGATGATGGTATGTTCTTTACATAAGGATGGTCCCTTTCTGTCTCGTTGAATATTATCCTTGCCTTTATCTTCTTCTTCACTCTCTGCTTGTCGAACCGTGGGAAGTAATACTGAAGGACTTCTGTCGCCCTTGTTGTAGCGCCCCATATGCAGATCTCTTTTGCCTTATCGAGCTGGTCGTCGAACGCGCTCTTCAATGCTGCTTTCCCTCTGAAGAACAAGGTCTCATTCTTGCCCTCGCTCATCTGCTGTATCTTCTTGAGCTCTGGAAGTATTGTCCTGAGGTCTTCCTCTTTCTTGCTTGTTATCTCAAGGAGCCTGTCAGGACTGACTGCCTCAAAGTATTTTCTGTTGTTGCTCTTGATGTATGAGACAAGACCTTTCTGGATCAGTCTCTCGATGGAGTCATATACAGAGCGTCGGTGTATCCCTGTGTTTCGGGAGATTATGCCTGCAAGGCTCGCGCCTTGTTCCAGAAGTACGAGATATATCTTGGCTTCAGAAGGTGTGAGTCCTATATCCTCCAGTATCTTCTGTTTCATGGCTACCACTACCTATATTCAGTATATAAAAGTTGTGGGAGAATTACAACCACAAAAAGTGAAATAAAGATTTGACTGATTATTGCGTCTACTCTTCAGTCTCTTGTGTTGCGCTCGGCACTGCTGCCTTGCTTATCAGCATGACATCACCGATTGACTTGACGAGTTGGTGTGGTACGATGACACCTCTTGCAGAACCTAAGACCTTTGATAGGTAAGAATTCTTGGTGGATTTGACTCTCCAGCCATGTACCTTTGTCTTGGTAAGGATGATTTCCTCTATATCACCAAAGTATTCGCC
>JAUVBP010000213.1 GCA_030591125.1 Candidatus Woesearchaeota archaeon
AGTAATTCAGCCTGGTAGAATGCCCGGTTGGCAATCGGGTTGCCCCGGGTTCGAATCCCGGCTTGTCCATTTTAATTTTTTTAAATATTTTCAAAAGAGGTCATCATGAATTCCCGATTACTGCCCTGTATTCTTATCTCACTGCTTCTCCTGCCAGCAGTATCTGCATGAGCGAGGCATGATCTGCTCACTACTGAATCTATACGGGATATGGGCTGGCTTGATCGTTTCAATAATCTTGAAGTCACTGAGTATGACTATGATGATGATTCAATAAGGAATATCCCTTTGAAGTATCACAATGAAGATCAGGCCATGATAGGTCCGGATGAATTTGATTATTATGAGCTAGAGGAACAGGTATTCTATTTCAAAGGTGCACATATAGGAGATATGATAGATGCTGGACAGATCCTTATCGATTTCAGTGATGAGCCTGACTGGGGTTTTGACCAAAAACTCGACTTGAGTTGGATGCAGACATTCCATGGAGGAAGCCAGGGTTATAGGCATATCTATTATCCTGCGTGGACATTCCACATACCTATGAGCATGGTAGCGCAAGGGACTGCGCCTGAGAGGGTAGAGCATTTCTATGGGCTTGCAAAACAGGCATTCGAGAATGGTGATCCTTATTGGGGCTTCAGGTTCCTTGCCCGCGCGATGCACTACGTGCAGGATATGTCCCAGCCATATCATGCAAGGCAGTTCAGCTGGCGACAGATCATCTGGTTCAATCCTTACTTCGGCACTGTGCAGGTGATAAATAATTACCACTTCGCATATGAGTCATATCATGGTAACCTGTTCAGGCTTGAGCAGCAAGGAGCATTGCCTCTTGCGCTTGTAAGTGCTATAAGATATTCTCTTCCTATATATGTCAAGGACACTGACTCACTTGTCAAGAATATTGCATACAGAGGGTACTGGAGAAGTTCCAAGACTGCTAAGTATTCTATAGACTTCTTTGGGAAGCATTATAAGAGCAGTGATGTCGTTGAGATGACACGGGATGAGTTCTTTGATCTTGTTGCGCGTGATGACAAGACTGCCAGGATCTTCCACAAGGACCTTGAGCAGAGGATGTTCCAGTTCGGCAAGGCAACAAAGAGTTTCCTTGAGTTTGCCCGCAGGGATCTGGACCTGGATAATTATGTGTGGGAGTGGTCTGAATGACTGAGAGACGGCAGCTTCTGTTCCTGACAGGCAATAAGCATAAGCTACGTGAAGCAAAGCAGATACTCCATGATTTTGATGTTCAGAGCAAGAGGATAGAGCTGCCTGAGCTTCAGGAGATCAATGAACAGATCATAGTCGAGGAGAAGATAAGGCAGGCACTGAAAGTGATGGATTGCGAAGTGTTTGTCGAAGATACGAGCCTATGTTTTGATGCACTCAATGGACTGCCTGGTCCATTGATCAAATGGTTCGAGGATAAGATAGGGACAAGGGGTCTGGTCGATATGTTGTCCGCATATAGCGATAAGACTGCATATGCGAAATGCTATGTCGGGTATGGGCTCCCTGCACGTGACGGTAAAGATGCGAAGATAATGGTGTTTGAGGGTTCTGTCAAGGGCAGGATCGTGGAGCCTGAAGGTACTGCTAATTTTGGATTTGATCCTATATTCCTTCCTGATGGTCATGATATGACATTTGCACAGATGGGTCCTGAAGAGAAGAACAAGATAAGCCATCGAAGGCTTGCGCTTGAGAAGTTCAGGGCGTATCTTAAGAAGAATCAGTAAGGTATTTTATTTTTCTGTAGGGTATAAGCTTTTTATCCTATTGATGCCATCAATGTCTCCTATGATCTTAACAACCTGTTCTGGAAGGAAACCTTTCCATTCCTCTCCTTTTGCTATCCTTAGCCTGACTTCTGTAGCAGATAAGTCAAAATGCCGGGGAGTGATGATGATATTGTAACCTGCTTTTTTGAATAGCCTGATTGTCAGTCCGTTCTCGGTTATTATCTTGTCGGGCTTACAGCCGATATTCTCTTCGAGATGGCCCACGTAATGGCTGTCAAGCTCTATATCCTGCACCAGGAATATCTTTGCTGTGATGTTCTCCGCCTCCAGTGTCTCTTCAAGCATGCGTCTTCTCTCTTCTGCGGAGAAGGGATTGTCTTTCTCATCGCTCTTCTTTGCGCTGCCTATGACTATGGCAAGGTCATTGTCTTCTGCATACGCGTCGATTATGATTTTCATATGCCCCTTGTGCAGAGGCTGGAAACGTCCTAGTATGAGTATCATGCTCTTCAGTGTGGGTCAGAAATATTTAAATATTGTGGAGAGATACGCTTGGTATCCATGATGAAGGTGTAAATAATGAAACTAGGATTGATATCTGATACTCACGATAATGTGGTGAACATACAGCGGGCAGTCAAGAAGTTCCAGGAAGAGCATGTGGAGCTCGTGATACATCTTGGAGATATTGTTGCACCAGGTACGTTGCAGTTCTTCAAGGGCCTGAAGATGAAATTCATAACAGGCAATTGCGATGGTGATATAGAGCACATAAAAGCGAAGTGCGGTGACTTTGGCTTCGATTACCTGGGTGGTTTTGCAGAGCTTGAGATTGAAGGCAAGAAGATATACCTGATGCATCATGACCCTTCAGTCGAAGCTCCTGAAAAGATCGGCAAGTATGACTATATATTCCATGGCCATACCCATGTGAGGCGTGATGAG
>JAUVBP010000006.1 GCA_030591125.1 Candidatus Woesearchaeota archaeon
ATCCTCGAACCTGAGTGGGTGCAATAGGGATCTTGCAGAGTATAAGTTCAATCTCAACAAGACCATGAGGACGTTGAACACGACGACGCAGGACATCCGCAGGTATGATGAGCTATACACAACAAAGGCGGATGAGCTTAAGACCACACAGAGCTCTCTTGATGAGACTGCAAACACGCTCCAGTCCACTAAACTGTCGCTCCAGGAAGAGACTGCACTCAAGAACAAGTACAAGCAGGATTTCAATGACCAGCTTGAGATAACAAGGGACCTTGAGGAGCAGAATTCCATACTGACATCACAGAAAGCACAGCTGGAGAATGAAGTCCTTGATTATAGGCAGAACGAGGACAATACAGAGAGCTGTATCAACACTTTCCTCGCGGATTATGATGCGGGCCTGACACAGGCAATGAAGGATGATGCTGATGACTGCAAGCCCTGATCAAGATGAATGATGTGCTATGTATGGTGTGCGTAAGATATCATGTGTGCGATAATATGCGAAATATAGCCATGTGTGAGATAATATGAGAGATATAGCATGAGTGAGACGATATGAGTGAGATAAAAAGACTTTTCAGGGAATTGCATTATGAAGTGTTCAAGATATCATTCTTGCACGCAGTGGCAGACTCAGTCATATTCTTCATGGTAGCATTGAACGGGACAACGCTCTTGAACCTCAAGTACTACTTCGCGCTCGGCGCATCTTTTGTCTTCCTTTTCGCTGATATCACATATCGTATGAAAAAGACAACCTTCAGGCAGATAGAGGAGAAGAACCCCCAGATAAGGGACATCCTCCGGACTGCCCGGGACTGTGAAGACGAGACTGACTTCATGGTCCTTGCCATGTTCGAAGAGCTCATACAGAAGATGAAGAGCGTCTCTGCAGGATCCCTGATCGACCCCCGGAACCTGCTTGTCAAGACTGTCGTGCTCTGCATGCTCAGCTTCTCCATAATACTGCTGGCGTCAAACAATATCCACGTCCCAAAGTCGGTATTCGATCCCGGCACATACTATAAATGGTTCTCTAACCCTGGCAAGGAAAGGCTTGATTTCTATACTGTCGAGTTCAATGAGAGTGATGATCTATTATATGGGGATCCGAACCTTGCTGATCTGGGCAATAAGACATTGGAATTGCACATCAACCCGTCCATAAATGAGATGAACTTCGACACTGTCAAGGAGCCTGAAGAGAAGGAGTTCGAGAGAGGGACATTTCCCGGAGAGATAGCTGCAGTGTCTGACGCGTCAAGCGAAGAGAAGCTGCCTAAGGAGTCAAAGATCGCAATCGCTTATAATCTTAAATTAAAAGAGGTCTCATGACAATAAGATTCAGGAACACCTCAAGGAATAAAAAAAGGAATAATAAAAGGAATAATAAAATCACACTAAACGGAGGATAAGAAAATGCCCGCAGTCCATCTACAACAAGTACACAACATAAAGAACATGTTCACTAACCTGAGGACGGAGATAGGAAAAGTCATCGTAGGACAGGATGAAGTCGTGAATCAGATACTCGTCGCAATAATGTGCGATGCCAACGCACTGCTTGAGTCCTACCCAGGATTAGGGAAGACGCTCATGATCAAGACACTGTCGGAGATCATGGATCTCAAGTTCGCCAGGATACAGTCGACTCCGGACCTGATGCCATCTGACATAACCGGGACATACATTCTCGAGGAGAAGAAGGGTGGAGAGAAGCAGTTCAGGTTCCAGCAAGGACCATTGTTCGCGAATATAGTGCTCACAGACGAGATCAATAGAGCAACACCGAAGACACAGTCAGCGTTGCTGGAAGCGATGCAGGAGAAACAGGTCACTGTAGGAAACACCACATTCAAGCTCGACCTGCCATTCTTCGTATTGGCTACACAGAACCCTATCGACCAAGAGGGAACATACCCTCTTCCAGAGGCGCAGACAGACAGGTTCCTCCTGAAGATAAAGGTAGATTATCCTTCTGAAAAGGATGAGCTTGAGATCGTAGATAAATACGCGACACATACAGCACCTCCAAAAGTCAAGAAGTTCATGTCAAAGGACTCCCTGCTCAATCTCCAGAAATATGCGCGACAGGTGCCGATATCAGAAGACCTCCGTAAGAAGGTCGTGTCGCTCGTCAACAAGACAAGATCAGATAAGGATCTCATAGAATATGGAGCATCGCCAAGGGCATCGATAGGGCTTGTGCTTGCATCAAAAGCCCATGCACTTGTGAACGGCAGGACGTATGTCTCTATGGATGACGTGAAGAAGATGTCATACCCTGTCCTTCGGCACAGGATAATACTCAGCTTCAAGGCAGAGCGGGAAGGAAGGACAACAGATGATGTGATAACACAGCTGTTGCAGAAGCTCTAAGCGACCTGGAGGGCATCACGCACATCCCAAAATGGTCATAGACATATCATTCCTAAAGCAGCTGGACAGGTTCGACGTAATCCTCAAGAAGAGGGTACTCTCTAACTATGCCGGATCAAGGCAGTCAAAGACATATGGGTCCGGACTGGTCTTCTATGACTATAAGGACTATGTGCCGGGAGATGATTACAGGGCAATCGACTGGAAGCTGTACGCAAGGACTGATGAGTTCTATGTGCGAAGGTATGAAGAAGAGCGTAACATGCGCATCCATGTGGTGATCGACGCATCAGCTTCCATGAACTTCGGGACAAAGACAAAGAAGTTTGAGTATGCATCGATGGTTGGCCTCGGTTTCTGCTACATGGCGCTGAGGAACAACGAGAGCTTCGAGGTGAGCACTTTCGCCGAGGACCTCGAGATATTCAAGGCAAAGAAAGGGATGAACAAGCTCATCGGTGTCGTAGACACACTAAATAAGATAACTCCGAAAGGACACTCTAATTTCGGCCAGAGCCTTGAGAAGTACAAGAACGCCATCAAGACAAAATCCATGATTGTGATAATATCAGATTTTCTCTTCGATCCGGATGAGTTGCGGGATACTCTGGACAGGTACAAGAAGAGCGAGGTCATAGTGGTGCAGGTGTTGGACTCTTCTGAGAGAGAGCTTGCACTTGAGGGAGATGTCATACTTGATGATTCAGAGAGCCATTCCAAGATGCGCACATTCATAAGCAACAGGGTGATCGAGAGCTATTCAGAGAAGCTCCTGGACCACATATATGGATTGAAGAAGATCTGTGACTCGTCGAATGCAAAGTTCCTCTCAGTCTCGACGGAAACTCCTATATTCGAGGCGTTCTACTCGCTTTTTGGAAATGCAGATGATGTCATAGTATAGTTGCCGTATTGAACAGTACGTAAGGTAAATCTCAGTCTATCAGTCTTCTGGTACAACGTCAGGTGTCTTTGGGTTATCCTTATCTGGCAGGTTCTCATCAGTGGGCAAGGATCCGAAGACAAAGAACCCAAGCTCTGTTATCTCACGCTTATGCACCACTTCATCTGCAGCTATCTTCTCGAATAGCATCTTCAATCCAGGATCAGGCTCTTTCTCTGCAAGATCAAGATAGAGGTCCTTTGCCTTCTCTTCCATCTCCCTTGCCTTGTTGAAAGCCTCCCTAAGTTCCCGGTCATGCTCCTTGAAGTGCGTCTTGTCCTCTTTGGTGAATACTGGGACATCTATATGGATGTCCATGAATGCTGCAACACTCTTCTGCATCTTATCCTTATCTCCCTTAGAATAAGCATCAAGGAGATCTGTCAAGACCTTCTTGTGCTCTTTCTCTGCCTTTATCAGAAATTCGAACAGCTCTATGGCCCTTGGGTGCGTGCTCTTGGCCTGACAATCCTTATAGAACTCAAGACCTTTCTCCTCAAGGTCTATTGCAAACCTTATCCATTTCAATATCTCATCTGACATGTGATTACACCTCGTTAAAGCTGTTGATTGCAGTAGAAATTGTGTGTTGGGTCTGCTTTATCTATTTTTTCCCATTCTTAAGGCAATATTCCTGGGATGTCTTGAACAGCATCACCCTTGCGAAAACGAATGCAGGCATCAGGATGAGAATTCCCATGATCACAAGCAGGAATGCATCACCCTTTATGAACGGAAGTTTCAGGAACCTGTCGATCACAAAGAACAATGCGAATAGGAACAGTACTGTCTGGATCACCTGCGGGAACTTCCGTACACCATACACAAATGCTGTCCTGACGTTCAGGTAAGGATGCCTGGTAGTTATGGTGTAGCTCAGGGCGCCGAAATACCATGTGATGCACACGAACAGCAGGAAGATGAAGTTCAGCACTGTCTCGCTCATGAGCGGCGCCATGCTGGTCTTCACTGAGAACAACAACCGTACTGAGAGGAATATCCAGGTTATGGAGATGAGATAGAACGGTATCGACTGGAGTGCGAAGTTCTTCCAGAACATGAAGAAGTGCTGGTGCTTCTCTCCTGCAGCTATCTTATGCGATATGAACCATATTATCCCCTGGAATATCACCCACAGGACAAATGTCACAGCGATCATCAATGCTATGAACTTGAATATGATGTTCAGATGGTACAGGAATTCTGTGTTCTGCGACAGTCCTGAAAGCCCCGAAGTGACCTGGGCAGTCTCATCATATATATTGGTCAGTCCGCCAGTAAGCTCACCAGCGATGCGCATCACTGCCTCAAGATGCTCGAACAGCAATATCTGTATTATCGTCATGAACCCGCTCACGCCTACCAGGAAGATAAATTCAAGGAAGACGCACAGCAGCACAAGAGGCCAGTGCCTGAGCCAGGCGAAGAAAGAATCACCGACTATCTTGAACAGTCTCGAGCCGTATATATCGTCGAGGACAGATCTTGCGATTGTCTTGACAGATTCTCTTTTCGCAGTCTTCTTTTGTTTTCTCATCATTGCAGGCTCTTCATCACTATCATTCATCACTATGGTCTTTCCTTATGTCCTTACTCCTGCGGCTTTTGCTGCAGACACGCATCTCTCCTGAGTGTAAGGCTCTTCTGCCTCAACCATGAATCCGCAGACTTCAGGATCCCTGTCTTTTTCTGCAATCTTGAACAGGCAATGGTTCTCTGAGAACTCCCCATCCCCTGAGGTCATCTCAAAACATATTTCCATATCGCTGGTGTCAAGAGCTATGTTGAAGAGGCATTCATCTATATCAGCCGCAAGACCAAGTCTGAAACAGGTATCAATATCCAGGAACTCCTCTGCAATCCAGTTCAGGCAGTCATCCTTCATCTGCGTGTCAACAATACCTAAGCAATAATCCGGATTCGTGTTCTTCTCGGCAAGCGCAGCGAAACAATCGTCCTCTGAACCATATTCCCCTTGCGATACGTATTGCGTGCAATATCCCGGTCTTGCCATGGTGCCTCCTGCACCTGCTTCTGTCATGTCAGGTCTCGAAGGTGGCGCAGGGCCTGCTGCGGCCTCTATGTATACTTCTTCTGATGTGTTCATATATGAATAGATCCCGATCGCTATGACAAGAATCCCTATTATTGCCAATATGGGAATCATCATCTTGTGATCCATCACGTGATGCAGCTTCTGCTCACCTTTGATCGTGGGCCTGATGGGCTTATCAGGATCAGGTTCCGGCAGTACACCTAGATCATCAAGCCTCTTTTCGATGCGTGTCTCTTTTTTCATCTTATCTTTGTCTTATATTATGCTGATGTGACTCCGGTCTTCTTTACCAGGTCATCATCTTCGAGCTCCCTGAAATATTCAAAACCCACTTCCTTGTCCTTACCTGCCAGGTCTGCTGGTATTGGATCGGTTGTTGTTGTGTTGGTGTCATTCTGTTGGATCATCAAGTCCTCCTGTAGCCCTGCAGACTTCCTATGCAACACAGCTATTTTTTGAGGACTTCAATCTCTGACATACAGAGGTCTGTGTATTTGGTGCCTTCGTATGCGCCGGTGAGCTTCAGTGTTATTTTATTGGTTTTCAGGGTCTTCCCAAAATTGACCAGGTAATCATTGAAATCTTCAGCTCCATCCTCAAACACTTCGTCTTCCTTTTGGTCTGGGAAATTGACTGAGAACTTGTCCCCAGCCACCTGAATCGTGAGTGATTCAACTCGTGCATTGCTGAACATCTGTTTTTTACCCATTGCGTAGAACGGGACGAATCGGATCGCTGCAACTTCCTGATCATCATTGAGATTGATTGTGATTGTCTGCGGTATACCATTAGAATTTTTTACGCCTTCACACCACGCCGTTTTAATTTTTTTATCAACAAGCTTATTCGGTGCGTGAAGAAGTTTGAGCCTAGTTGATGCCGTGACAGATTTAGGTTCGACACGGGTGTAGCCGGAGGGGGGGGCACTTGTTCTTTTTGAAGCCTTAGGGGTAAGTTTTGTGGCCGTTCCTACGGTTGGGGTGATATCCTTCCTGCACTCTGCCTCTGGCTTGTTCTGCCGGATGCACTTACAGACCTTGCTCAATTTACTGTCTGCCATGCAAGCGCGACGGAACGAGGCGCTCAGTGGGTCATTGATCTCGCCTTTACATACCTTTGTGGATATCTGACTGCAGTACTTGTTGAGCACTGGTTTTGATGTTATGTCCAAGCAATCCCCGTATGCGTATCTCTTGGTGTTATCGGTGACTCCCGGGACACAGACTTCCTTGGTGCTGTCGCAGGTGTCGGTGCTGGTTCCACTCTTGGCTGCCCGCATGAAAGAAGGGTCTGCGTTGCTGACCAGCATATTCTTCAACACATTATTTCTCGGACTCTCTAAGGTACAAGTGACTTTCTCTGTGCAGCAATGTGCTGGTTTCTCGCATAATCGCTCGTTCAATGAGTATATGGTCTGGCCACTTTTACATGACGCCTGACAGATCGGGCTCAAACCGAATTTTGAGTCATACCCACAAACGCTCTGCATACTAAGACCACTCTTTATACTGTCACTTTTAGGCTTACAGCATACATAGTTTTTTATGCAATTGGCAGCACCTGAAAGGCTCTCTGCACCGCATACATCCTTTTTGACAAGTTTCTCTATACACATGTAACCTCCGCTCTTACAGGGTTGAAAGGATTCACCTGTGCCCTTGCCTGCAACTGAGTTGTCATTACTAGGGGAGCTAGGGGGTTCACTCACATCAATGTCTGTTATCGTCAACTTTGTGAATTCCATATCTTTAGGGATGTTCAGCTTTGCCCTGTTTTTCAGGAACAAGTCGGGCCTTTCAAGAGGTATTATGCAGATCTCTTCACGTTTGTAGTCTTTATCATCTTTTTCACATACGGACAGTTTCTTGTCATATGCTTTTATCTGTATAGACTCCTTCTTTGATTCTATCCCTATCTCGTTCAATTTGATGAGCAATTCAAGGTATTTTGTCTGACCTTCAGGTTCGATGCTCAATATCATAGGATCTGTTGAACCTGGTTTAGGTATCTGGTCCTGTCGGATTATCAATCTTCCATCTTCATCAAATTTTAGTGGTGTCGTCACCTGGTATATCCCTTTTTTAGGTCTCTTCTTTGTCAGGATTATATCCTCTTCATCCTCTTCATCATCTTGGTCCGGCCCAGGTCCTTCTGCAGGTGAAAATGAATAGAATCCGAAGACAGGATCCATCGCCTTGAGCCTGAGGCCCAGTTTTTTCTCACCTTCATGGAACTGGTATTCACAAGGAGGGGTGGAGCTATCACAGTCATTGAGGAATATCCATTCTTCTGTCTGGAATTCTATAGTGTCATCCCGTATCATGAAGCTTGCAGTCTCACCCTCTTCGTATTTCACTATGTTAGTGTCAGCATTGACCTTAAGGTTGACCCCGCCTATATCGATATGCAGGACAGCATCAGTCGCAGTAGACACTATATTCAAGGAGAAACCTTTTGAATGATTGTGTACATCGTCCCACTTGAACTCCGAGACCCTTATCTCCTCGACGCCAGGTGCCAGGGCACCATCATCCACCCATAATCCGAAAGACTTGTTATAATAATCATTCATACTGGTCACTATCGCAGTCCTTCGCACGAGATCCTCAATAGTGCCTTCCCCGCTCCTCACAGTCCTTGCCTCACGGCATACTGCATCGAATTTTATCTCTTCTCTCTGCGATTCGCCAGTCTCAAAATCATACGCCACTGTTCCTGACATCTGGTATCCTGAACCTCCGACAGGTTCCGCATCCCGCAGTTCCAGTATCATCTTCCAGGGTTGAGGGTCTTCAGGGCAGGGGCTTCTTCCTGAAGTCCTTTGGGCTTCCTGGTAATCTATGATCATGTAGATGCTTTTACTTATCTCGCTGAGTTTCTCTGTGTTGATGACAATCTTGAAGCCGCCACACATCATATCAGTCTGTTCTGTAGTCTCTGAACGGAGATTGCAGGGTATCCTGTCGCTGGCTGATCTTCCCTCAATCAACTGGAATTTCTGTCCTGCTTCTGCTGTTGTGACAAGCTTGCCGATGTTGTATTTCCATTCTCCTTCAGCAGTATAGATTATCTTGAGCGTGCTCGGCGGCCGGGCGCTTACAGGGTCAGGTTCACCGATCACATATTGCTGCAATGATCCTTCCACTATCCTTGCCCTGTTCGAGTCCCCTTTTTGGACGCCGAAATGCTCCTGTCTTATCTCAAATGGATCGTTATTGGTGAATGCTTTATTGTGCTGCCGCATATCATCGAAGACACTGAACAGGTGCAGCCCTTCCTCGTTGAGCCTCTCACCTATAGGCATGCTTCTTGAAGGAGGATAGATTGTCGCGCCATCCTGATTAAGGACCTTTGCCACGACAAGATACTTTGTGAACTCACAGTCCTGAGAGCCGCATGAAGGAGTATCAGGAGGAAGCCGTTGTGCAATCTTGACAGTGACTATATCTGATTCCCCAATACCGAATGGCTGGTTAGGAGGTTTTGTGGTCTCTGCAGACAAGAATCTCGTGTATCCTGTCTCAGGTATGTCGAAACCGCAGGTGAATGCTGATTCAAAGATACTGAACTCACACAGGCCTGGCAGGGGACCGCTTATCTCCCTGATAGTGCCTTCAAACCTTCCTGAAAGAGCGCTGGCATCAGCCATGTTTCCGCCTATGCCTGTACCGCCTGCTGCTCCAGCACCACTCAAACCCATACCCTGCTGACTGCCTGCAGCGCCTTGACCTCCTTGACCGGTAGCCTGGGTAGTTCTATAGTAAAGCACAACCTTATCGTATCGTAATGGTTGATTCTCTGCAACATAAAGGATCTCATCACTGCATGACTGTCCCTGTGTCATGTCTCCGCTTTCCGGACAATTACCGCTACCATGCTTAGGTATTCCAAGTTCTATCTGATGTGCCCTCTTATCATAATCGAATCCTGGTGTTCCACAATCACAGATCCCTTCAACACCATTCTCATCTATGCAGTCCGTGCCAGCTGAACATGCGAGTTTGAGCTCGTAATGCAGGTCTGAGCCTGCAAATAATGTATATGCCACCTTGTATACATATCGTGCATACCCTGTGTTCGCATCATATGTCTGCCATCTTCTGGTGACAGGGAAGACCATTCCTGAACTGTTTATCGGCAGGTATGTCATCTGGTCAAACAGTGTGCTCCAATCTGTCGGCCACTCTCCTGTGAACAGGAAGATGCATGCGTCATTCATGAGGTTCTCTGCAGAGAAGACTGTAGAGAACATGTTCTTGTCCCCATAACGTGCCTGCATGTCTTCAGTCATCCCCCTAGAAGCGTCAGATATGGCAGAGAACACTCCGCTTATGCCTGCATCTAGACCTACCCTTCCGCCGCCACCGCTACCGAAACGTGTCATGAAGCAGCTTATCGCTTCCTTCAGCACGTCACAGATATACTGGCTTATGATCTCCCTGCACTGACCTGCACTACCGTCACCAGTTATCAGTATGGTCTGGAAGCATTGCTGCAGCATGAGAAGCATGTTCTTGAACTGGATAAGCCAGGATAGTATACCTGTCATGCAGAGCGTGAGGACTGACTGCATGAAGCTTCCTGCAGGCTGTGCAAGGTATTGTCTTCCAGGATCACCCATCAATCCTGTTATCTGACGATACCATTCCTCTATCTGGGTGCCTTTGTAATTCCCTGCGGTATCTCCTCTTACCAGGATGCCGGACTTCCCTGAACGAGGTAGTATCCTGTCATCAAGATGCATAAGGAGATCATCGCCGAACTTGACGAGACCTTCGTCAAACCTGTCTACATCATTATTGATATTACTATTATCCATTATGGAGAACCACTCGTTCATCTCAGGAGATTGATAATCCTTGATAAAGTAGGTTCCGGTAGCTATCTTGACCCTTCCGAGTTCATCACTCTCATCCTCTATCTCAACGATCGCATCCCTGCTGTAGTAACCCCTCCTGACACTGCTTGGGTTGCCTTTCTCATCAAGATTGATCATGTATACCACTTGATCAGTGATCTTGTTCTTAGCAGGTTGGTCATCCTTCCATTTCAGATGGTCAAGCACTACATGTGTTGCCCGGGGAGTCTTGCTGTTGGGCTGGCATATGCCTGTGACACCATTCATTATGCTCGACCCTATGCCGCAATTGGTCTTGTCCTCAGGATGCGCAAGGCAGTAAGACCTTTCGACCTCATTCGTGAACATCATGCCCCAGCCCCATTCATCCATATATTCAAATGGACAGCATACTGCCTGAGGGACATGGCCTGCTTCACATTTCTTCTGCTCTTCCCCTTCCTTGCTTGAGAAATCATACATCGCCTTGACCGCATTGCCGCTCAGCTCTGCATATGCACAGTCTGACAATGGCCTCATCTGGAATTTTTTCCAGTCCCCTTTATTGTAATTAGCCACTTTACTGGAGTTTCCGTCTGGAGACGCGGTCTGAGCTTCGACAGGCTTTCCACCTTTCCACTTCGTCTTGATATAATGCTGCAGTGAAGGGACGCTCGGACACATCACGCGATCACAGAAAAGATGCCATTTATCAGTTATCCAATCTGACTTATCTATCCAACCGGCACATGTCTTACATGCACTGTTCGCGTTCTGGTTAGCCTTCCTTTCTTCATCACTGCCTGTGTCTGTCGGGAACTCCATGTCGCATGCACGACCCTCTTTTCCATTATCCATCATGGCAGTCTTCTCTATCCTTGCCTGTACTAATTCAGTACCCCCTTTGATTAGTCCTCCCACGCCTCCTGAACTGAGTTCGGATATCGCGCCGCTCCATTTGCAGTAGTAGTCCTTGAAAGCATCTATCACGAATTTAGATACAAGAGATAACATGCAGAGGCCCAGGGTCATCTGGGTCACGGTCTTCAGGACCGGCTCGATCAGGTCTATGAATTCAAGAGTGGTATTGATTGCCTTGAGAGACGCGTTCAGCAGAGCTCTCACAAAATCTTTGCTCGCGAAATCAATCCTCTCGTCGAGAGATATTCTCAGGTTTATGCATTGTTTCTGGATGTCTGGTGCTGTCATCCCTACTGGCATCGTGGTAAGATCGTCTGCATACTGTGACCTGAACGGCCCAGGGTCGGAAGTTATCTCCATCTGGAGAAGCAGGTGGATGCAGCCGAATAGCTTGCATTCATCTCTCCTGTGAGCACTGATGTTCTGCTCTTTCTCAAGATATGTCTCACCTTCAGGATCCTGAGGAAGGAAATTTATCTGGACAAACCCTTTTGTACAGTTACCCCTCCTACACGAAACAGTGGGTTTAGTTATCCAGTCAAAATCATATTTCTCTGCATCGGCAAGGCCTACAGTAGCCTTTACGATCTCAACATTCTGCGCCTTGGCTTTTGTGGCATCACCGCCGCCTACCCATTCAAGCTCGAAACCGAAACCATAAGCCGCAACACCTTCAAGCAGTTCTCTGCTGTTGATTATATTACCTCCATGAGTGAGCTTGACGTTCCAGTAATGGCCCTCACTGCATGTGTTGTATTCAAGGATAGCCTCAACAGGTTCAGATACCCTGCCAAGCGCATCGACAGCCACCATCACGACCTTATTCTCTTTTCCTTCACCTGTGCTGATAGATATCCCTGCTTCACCGCTGCTGCTTCCGGCAGCTGCCTCTCCAGTGAATGATCCTGCGATAGCTGCACCGATGCTGGTCGAGAGAGGTATCTCGACCTCAAAAGTGCCGTTAGCACCTACCTCAATCTTGGAGTCCGGATCAGTAGTCGCGAAGAAACTGCCCTCTGATATCGTGCCATCAGGGCTTATACTGAAGTCAGCTCCGCGGGGATTGACATATACCCACACCTCTCCGACAGGCTTGTTGATCTGTCCTGTAACGAGTATCTCGCTGGTATATGCTGGCGAATATATCTGTTGTAATTCAGCAGATGTAGGTGAGATGATGCGTGGAGGTTCAGTATCCATAGTCAACTCAAAAGTCCTCTCGAAAACGTTCCCTGCGATGTCGGTATATTCCAGGCGGATCACATTCCTCCCTTCGAACAACGGTCCCACACTCTCGGTGAACTGTATTGAGTTGCCTGTCAGCTGGTACTCCTTGCTGCTCAACCTGCTGGGATTTGGTGGTATTATGCTGCTGCTCGCAGGCATCTCACTTCCACCACCCATCGTGGTGAGAGAGAATGGAGATGATTTAGGCCCTTCATTACCTGCCTCATCCATTGCGCTGACCTGATAAGTGTAAGTCGTCAGGGTGCTCACATTCTCATCAGTGAATGATGTTGTTGAAGGTTCGACCACTGCTATCGGACCATCAAGCACGTCTGTACGATATATCAGGTATCTGTAAAGGTCAGTGACATCATCACCGTAAGCTTCCCAGTTCAAGGTCACTGAATTGGCCCCCAGGCTGGTATTAGTCACATTTGCAGGAGCAGGAGGTGGAATCGTATCATCCAAGGATTGGAGATATATATTGAGAGTGACAGGATTCTCGTCGGTAAGGTTGCCGCGGAGCTGCACGCTCTGCTGTGTGGCTATGGTGAGACTTTCAGTCTCATTGTCAAAGTGGACTTCAGGAGCGAAGTAGTCCAGAGCGATGTTCTCTATACACTCTTTGTCTGCAGAGATGCTGTCTGAAGCAGTGACCCGTATGTTGTTCTGTGCAACATTAGAGTCCAGATTTACGCCTGCAAAGTTGAACAGTCCTGTAGAGGTTATCCTCTTGAACCTCAGTCTCTGCCCATTCACGAATAGCTCTACATTAGCGCCAGGTGATGACCTCCCTGTAACATCCAAGCGATTGGTATTCGCGAATGTAGGTGTGCCAGGATTGCAGTCCATCCCATCAAGCGAAAGCATGAGCTCAATCTTCTCGACAGTCTCTACAGTGATGGCTTCAGAGTTCCCGCAGGTGCCTTCGGGGTCGCATGACTCTGCCATGAGGGTTATCTGAGTATTAGGAGGCATGTCTGACAGGGTCATCTCGTGTCCTGTCACAAGATCAGGGATCTCTTTCTGTTGGTCCAGCTCAAGAGGATTCTGGCTGTACCTGACACGCGAATGCGTCTCTGCATTCGTGGTCCAGCTTATCTGAATGTTAGTCCCAAATGCTTCTGCAGTGAAGTCAGATATCTGGATAGGTTGGTAATTCTCAGACTTTGTGGTGATGCTGAGTGAAGTCTTTGACCCTTCATTTCCTGCAAAATCCACTGCAAGGATCTTGTATTCATAAGAGGTCAGGAACTCTAATCCTGTGTCAGTATACTCTGTTGCAGCAATCTCATCAGCAACTACCTCTCCGTTCCGGAATATCTTATAGTGTGATATATCAGTATCCCGTCCGTCAGGCATCCAGCTGAATTCGACAAAAGTCCTATCTATATTTGTCGGTGCTAGATCCTTTATAGGATAAGGTGCTGTACGATCCCTGGGAGGTTCTGTAGTGAATGAGTGATGATCACCTCCATCTACCG
>JAUVBP010000098.1 GCA_030591125.1 Candidatus Woesearchaeota archaeon
GCATAGAAGGGATGAGGCAGCAATGGAGGCCGCGTCTTCGGGTAGAACTCGCGTTTGATCTCAACACGTGAGACCAATGTCGACGGGCAGACAACACTTGAATCGATGCCCTGATGGAACCTACGCACACCCATAGCTTCATGAGGCACTGTAGCGGAATAATCATCTGCAGTGGTGAGAAGATTTGTCATAGTGATGTCAGGATTCCCGACTATCTGCACTCCCCGCACCAGCTGAAGATCCCCTCTCTTGAAGTCCTTCCCGGAATCCTCATCGTGAGAATCCTTTGCCCAGACACGATAAGTGAGACGCGGCGTCAGGGTATAGAAATTCTCCTCCTCATCTATCCTCGCCTCAGTGACACCCGTCACGAAAAAACCATAGTCATGCCCTTTCTCATCACAGATATCCAATAACTTTCCAGTCAACCCTTCAAGAGTATCCTTCTTCTTCGATGAGACAATCATGTTAGTCATGCAAGGCACGATATTATCCCCTCCATAACGTGCGTGACCGTTAGGCTCCTGCATACCCTTGATGTACTCTCTAGTACAAGGGAATCCTGTAACCTTTCCGTCGACTATGATATCTATAGGCTTACAGGGCATGCCCTGCTGATCATATCTCCTATGCCCATTAAGATGGACGGTCTTGCCCGATGCATCATTGAATGTCTTCTTGTCAGGCCTGTCCTTCACAGACAGGAAGTCAGGCAATACTGCCTCACCTGTCTCCGGAAGAGTCATGTCAGATACAGACGAGAAACTGCATGAGTTGAGCACATTGCTCGCCAACACAGTATACAGTAGCTGTGCAGAGAAATCTGGATCAAATATGGCAGGACGGTCAAGAGGCTCCTGCACAGGAGCCACAAGAAGCTCATCAAGAGTGTCCAGACATCTCTTGGTCATATCCAGAAGCTCTTCTCTCGACGGAAGATCTTCAGGGTCACTGAAATATAGAGTCTTGTATACACCTACTGTGTCTCCCCTGAACTTGCGGTTCTTGTGTCTGGTCACGGCTTCAGCAGTGAAGTCCAGCTGATAGAACCGCTCGTTGGTCATCAACCTGGACCCTTCAGAATTTATGAAACATTTTGCAGTGTTACGCGCATTGAGTTCAATAGAGCTGTCAGTGATCCTCTTATGATCCCTCAACAATGCAGTAGCATCAGCCAGGTCCCTGCACCACACATCAGGATCCACCCCTACATCAAGCTCATCTTCCGTATGCCTGTATCCCTTTGAATCAGAGAAGAGCAGCTCCTTTGATCTCTTCTTTGATGACAGGAAAAGCTTCCCTTTCTTCCGCTCAAGATAATCTGATGCGGCCAGCTTGAAAGAATCATCTGTCATGAGCCACAATGCCACATCAAGCGACCCTCCTGCAGGGTTTGCATAGAACCCATTGATGGTGCAATCACACCCCATCATAGGGCCGCCTTCTTTTCCGACACGGATCTCTGTACCTATGAGCCCATGTTCATTACGTTCACACTCCACAGAACCTACATCACCATTGACGATAAGCTCGTCGGTACGGACGAATGAGTAGGACATGTACTGAGGCGTAAGGTCCTTGTAATACGGCATACGCAGACCCTTAAGGTTACGCTTCAGCTCTTTACGCATGACCTCTACAAGGTCTTCAAGTCTCGGTCTGAATCTAGTCATCCTGCAACCTCATCTTCCACCAGCATCTTTTTTCGATGCACTCTTCCCGAGATATGTGGATGGTTTCGGCAATGGATTCGGCATCGATGTCTCCTCTTTCTCCTTTATCTCCATATTAGAGAAGACAGAAGACGGAGCTACACAGCACACCTTCACCCAGCCAGACTCTGCACCACACACACCCGGCCATACGATGTAGTCTTTACCCATCCCGACGAGATTGTTCAGCATTATCAGCGGCGTACCAGTTATCTCGACACCTCTCACAAGCTGCACATCCCCCTTCTTGAAATGTCTCTTCAGTTCCTTGTCATAACAGTCCCGCGCATACAGCCGATAGGTCTTGTCAGGGAATACCTTGAAGAAATCATCTTCAGTACCTGTATAACCCCCGCTTGAACCTTCAAAGATGAGACCGTAATCCTTGTCTTTCTTCAGGCATTCTTCCAATAGCCTATCTTTCAGTTCGCGCCTGCTCAGAGGGTCTCTTGAAGACGCGATAAGATTCGACATACGCCCAACAGGATCCTCTTCACCATCACAACGCCCATGCCCGTTCGGCGGTGCATCATATCCACCTATAGGTTTCCGTGAGATGAGGTAATTGCGCAACACACCATCCTCAAAAAGCACGACCTTTGCAGCCTTCACACCTTCACTGTCATACTTGTAGTGCCCCATCAGGCGGACTGTCCTGCCCTTATGGTCCTTGATATGCTTCTTGGTCGGGTCGTCGACAAGCTGTATGAAATCAGGAGCGACCTTCTTCCCTATCTTTCCCTCAAAAGTATCACCTTCCCACTGCGAATCCTGCCGTTCACCTTCAAGACGATGCCCGACTATCTCATGGAAAAGGACTCCTGTCACATCAGGGTCGAATATTGCGGGAAATGAACCGGGCTTCTGCACAGGCGCTTTTCGAAGCTCTTCCAGTTCAGCCAGCATATCAGAGATATCCTCACCTATCTTACGCTTCGACGGTATCTCACCATAGTCACACGTGAAGTATCGCCTGCTCGAGCAGAGGACCTCCCCATCATCCTCTACGACTGATTCTGCACTCATGTAGAGATAATAATGCGCCTCATGCTGCACGATCGATGTGCCTTCACTATTCACATAGAGCTTACAGATGTTATCCACAGTCAGGCTGACCTTCGGGTTTATTATGTCAGGGTGATCACCCAGCCTCTTGGATGCAGATTTCATGAACCTCTTCCAGCTCTCATAATCTATGCTGGGCTTGCGCTTAGGCTCTTCCCTGAAACGTACAGCAGGCATCCTGGTGAAGCTCGCGACCTCGATATCCTGATCAGAATCCATGCACCCGTCACACTTGTCAAGATAATCCTCCTGAGCAGCCATGAATGCAGGCCAGGATATCTCCCACAATGTGTTCCTCAATGACATGTAATTATCAGTCATAGGCACGACATCAGTCGATTCAGAACCCTTCCCATCGAACTTATGATCCCCTACACGCACCTCTGCCTTCAGGGAATTACTGGGACTCTCAGCCTCGTCAGATATCGCCCCATTGATGGCCTCTATATTGAAAGGATTGTTGTATAACAGGAGATATGATAGGAAATATGTCTCTGCATCATAACCCTTGCATTCGAACCTCTGTCGCTCATCATTTACATGATCCTCAAGCGCCTTGAGCTTGTTCTTGAGCTTCACTTCTTTCCCTCCTCTTTCTCGATCTTCGGCATCATGAACTCAACATCTATGTAACGCGGAACACCTTCCTGAATCTTCGAGTACCAGTTATGCTCCTCGAGAATCTTGAACTTTGAAGGGTCTGATGTATCAAAAGAGGTCTTCATATCGATACGATACACATGCTGCTTGCTCGCGTAACCGATATACCTGGAAGGGTCCATCTCATCATCAGACCATGTAGGCTCTACCATGACCCAACGATAGCCCCCATCCGTCAATGGAATGAGTACCTCTGCCCATGCATGATAGTCATCTTCAGCTCCGTCAGCCTTCACCGTATCCCCTTCAGCAGTCCTTGAAGGGATGCCGAATCCCCTGAGCAAGGTCACCAGCAGGCCAGCATAATCATCACAATCACCTTTATTCTGATATAACAGGTCGACAACCCCCAAGTTAAGTTCTGGAAGGTGATATTCAATAGAGTCATTGGTCTTGCCCATCGCGTACTCGAGAATGGCAAGGACATCCTGAGGGTCACCCCCATAATCATATATCATCTCCTGCAGCTCAAGAGCCTTATACGGGAAATCTTCAGATTCATCCGTGTATTGCCTGAAATAATCAGAAAGATCATCATACTTCTGTCTGGGCGCTATCTCGTCGCGGGCTGGAAGCCTGGCAGGCCCGATCTTCAGCTTTGAGCTCACAGCAATATCCAGATCGCCCAAGAAGTCCGACTTTGACAGGACACCGTCCTGGACCAGCTTCACGATATCGATAGAATAATCATGGCCGTCACTGATGCTGTTCAGACGGGTCGCATCGATGTACTCTGGCGGAATCTGCGTCTCATTTATCCTGACAGAACCTATCGAGAACTCATGAGGAAACACATCAGGTATCACAGGGGTCAGACGCAGCTTCGCATCATGATGCACATTCCCTGAAAGCGACCAATAAGCAAGACCCTGCAGCTTTATCCGCGACTCAAGATCCACTTCCTGCGGAGTATCATAAGGCCTTATGCACATGAGCTTCTTGCTCACAGTCCCCTTGCCTATCGTACGGTTCCGTTTCCTTGACTGCTCTTTCGCAAGTACGAATGAGTCACGCGCAACGTCAACGACCTTATCATGCACCAGACAGCTGTCGATACCTTCAGCTTCAGGGTAAGAATCATATCTCTTTATCACTTCGTCGGCCATGGCATCGAAGGTCTTGTTGCGGATGACTCTTGCTTCATAAGATGATATCCAAAGACCTATGGTTGCAGCAGATGCTATGCCTATAGCTGCAGCGTAGAGCTTCCTTGCAGGGGTCCACCACGAGAAGTCCATGCTGTCCAGCGGGTCAGTTGACTCCTCTACCACCCCCTTCTTCTTACGCTTTCTCCATATCAATCTTAACACCTTTAGCGAGTCTTAACGAAAAAATTGAAAATATGCGTCAATTTCAATACGTGAATAAGATGAACCCCCACGTGAGCATCAGGTAGCTGACCGTGATTCCGACGACACATAGCCTGTGGCGCGGCCTGCAACACTTACAAGCGTCCCGGCGGATGCGATGACTCAATGAGAGATCACTTGACTCTCACAAAATTCTTGTCGCTCACCCTTATTATCTTCATCCTCAGCCTGCTCCTGGGCTTGCAACTCTTCCATTGCTGCCAGTCATCAAGCAGAGAGAGGATCTCTGCATGCCATATCAATCGCCTTATACGGAAACGCCTAACAAACCTATTCTTCAGGTTCC
>JAUVBP010000097.1 GCA_030591125.1 Candidatus Woesearchaeota archaeon
ACTACTTCCGGTGTGCAGCCACTGACGGTACTGCATATTCAAGCAACACGACTGTCTATCATGTCTTTGTAGACACTATTGCCCCCACATTTTCAGACGAGGCAATCAATGTCAGCAGTGTTGACGGCTCAACAGAATCAGTCAAGTTCAACTTCACTGTCACAGAGACCTATCCTGACTCCTGCTGGGGTGAGCTCACACTGGAAGACTCCAGCAGCTCAAATATTTCCGGGTCTCTGGCCGCAGGAGTATGCACAGTGACAAGCACAATCTCACAGGTCGGTGATTTTTCATTCAGGGCCTGGGCAAACGACACAGTAGGTAATGAAGCAAACGGCTCCACAATTTCAGGCACCAGAGTAGATTCATCTGTAGGATCTTCAGCCCAGAATAACACACCATCATTTACTGCTGCCGGCTCTGAGGATGTGAACTATACCCGGTTGGTCGCCCTGGACAATTCTGCAGGATCCTCTGCATGGTCAAAAAGCCTGACAGATACCCTGCCTGCAGGAACAGATCTATGGTTTGTGTATGAAGGCAATGCCTGTTCCGGAACCTTGATCACATCCGGCTCAGGAACTACAGCCACATGGACTGCTGACAGTGCTGCAGGATCCAACTCCAATGAGACTATCTGCTACACATATACAAATGGTGTCACCCTGGCAGCCATCACATGGGACCAGGACACAACAGCGACATCTAATCAATCAAGGCAGGATCTCAACACAACCATGGCCTTCTCTGAAAATATCGCTGATTCTTCTGTCCTTGTTGACTGGGACATCACCGGCACAGATCCTGCAGGCGTGACTTCCTGCGACAAGAACTGCACAGGATCCTCAGTAGATATTGCCGGCGGAGACACAAGGTATCCTGAAGCTTACGGCGACTGGATCCATACAGAGACTGAAGGCAACATTACAGCAATCAGCACGGAAGTGATTGTCTACACTGCATACTATAATGTCAACACGACAGCCAACATGAGCATCAATGTCTCAAACAACATCACCGGGATATCTCTAGGAATCTATTATGACTTCACAGCCCCTTCAGGCTGGGACAACACCAGCACTGCAGATCCTTACATCATTGTCTCTGCAGGCAGCTCTAACTCTGAGCTGGTAAACCTGACGCAGAGAACTGCTTATGAGAACCTCTACACAGGAACTATCCAGGCCATTATCGGGGGCAATACAAAAAATACATATTCTGCATCCATCATCATCACTGAAAGCAACATCACTTCAGGCCTGCAGATAAGCTACAAGATTCCGAAATCCCGGCTGCCTAACTGGGACAGCAGGCTGACATCACCCACATGGTATGCGACAATCGGGGGATCCTCAACAGGAATCACCATATCGACTGTCGGGGATTATGTCGAGATCATGGTTGACACAACACATGGCGGGACAACTTCCCTGGCTGCAGGGACGCACACATATGAGCTTGTATATTATACTACATACAGTTCTGCAACTGTTGGTGTTTCTGGAGGTGGGGGCGGGGGAAGTGACTCCGGAACCTTTGCATCCTTTGAGATCAGGCCTTTGCTGGTTCTTCTGCAGACAATCCCCGGAGATTCGGAAAAGATCAGTCTCAGCCTGACAAATACGGATCAGCAGGTAATCACATTCAAAATCTATTTCAAGGGATATGACGAGAACCTTATCATGGATCCCTTCACTCTTGATGCAGGTGAGACCAGAGAGCTGCTGTTTAATATGGTAGCCCCATCTACTATCAGCTCTATGGAAAAGAAGATCCTGACATTCTCAGGCACTCCTGTTGACGGCCTTGAGGCTCTTAAAGATGTTTCCTTTGAGATACAGTCAATAGATGGAAAAGAGCTGGGCGCACCCTGCGACAAGGATGAGGAATGCCAGTCCGGGAACTGCTTTGCCTATCCGCAGGATGATATGAAATGCCACAGCGCGGCAGAGACCCCGGCTGAAGAGACCGGCGGGACACCGGATGCCTATGATTCTGATGAGATAACCGGTGATATCATTGCTCATGAAAGCAAGAATGCCTGGATATATGTTCTTGTTGGTATTGTTGTTATAGGTGGGATTTTTGTGATAAGAAGAAAGAGAGCACCTGGGAAAAAATAGATTTTATTGATTATACTGTCTGTGAGTGAATTTGACTGATAGTGTTTTTGTTTGGATATCAGGTTGGATCATGTCCGGCCAGCTGGCAGCTCCTGGTAAACATCAATTTCACCGACACATCACGGTTTCAGAAAAACGCTCATTCTTTTTAATGATTATTAACATTATGTCTCTTTTTTGAGTGACAGCTCATCTGGTGGGCTGTCTCAGGCATTGATGCATGGAGTATATCCATAGAGTATATTCATGCACATATGCCCCCATAACCCTACCTAATTTAAAGAGATATCATGTTCCTTGAGGGTTTGTATGGCAGGATAAAAAGTCTCTTAGAACGGCTTAAATAACTTATCATGACAACAAATCTTCGCCATCAATCAATCTTCTTAGTTCAGGGGTGCAATCCAACCTGTATGTGATATGTCCTGACCTGATCCAGAAAAACCATAGGGTTTAGCTTTGCACTCTGGACAAATTGCTACTTTTAGCCGCTCTCCTTTGTGTTCACATACATACTTGCCGTTTATCATCATTCCCACTTCTGTTTTTTCCCTCGGACATTGAAATTCATTAAATACTGTCCGGCAACTATGGCATTCAAACCAGAGGATCCCTTTGCCCTGGACAAAACTATTTAATTGAGCTTGTGGCATGATATCAACTCCATGCTTCGAGTATTTTTAACTTGATTTTGATGTTTGGTATCGGTTTCCCTCTCATGGTTTTGCTTCTGAAAGAAGGCAATTTAAATGCTTTCATATGAGAAGCAGGTATTGAAATCCTGTTATCGCTTCCAATATAACTAGTAAACTCTTGCTCTCTGGTCTTTTCGAGTCTCTTCATATCAGCGACCTCCTGTCCATCCAGATGCTTATCTATTTCATAGAGGAGGTTCTCTGCCTGTTCTTTCAGTTGCAACAGGCCTGCCTTCGCATCAATTTCAAGGTGTATAAACTTAAGCCTTGAGAGGCATAATCTTCTCCAGCTCATGAGATGCTGGGCAACAGCGAATATCTCTCCGGTGAGCTTTGACAGTCCCATATCAACAAACTTTGGCTTCTTCGATCTATAATTAATGTCATCGAGCTTAGACTTCAGGATTGTATCGACTACAGCCTTGATCCTGTGAGTTGACCAATGTTCCTTCAACACCCTGTCCGCTAACTTATATATCAGTTTTGTGTTATTCAGCCTGGTAAGTTCATAAGCGGATCTCAATGAGAGCATCGATGAAGGCATGCCTCTTCTTTTCTTTCCTGTCCTTCCAAACACCACTTTCTTCTGGAGATCCAAAGGTAATTCCAGGACCTTCAAATACATAGTGATTGCGTTGTATTTCAAGCCTATCATCCTCATGTGAGAGTAGCATAAGCTCCTGTCATTATCCGTGACGAAGTAGTTCTCTTTAGAGGGCTTTGGAGAAGGTCTATCTGTATCATAAGCAAACTTTGTGTTCATGGCCAGACTGAGACAGGCCTTGAGACGCTCTCCAGGAGGACAGGCCTTGACATTAGGGACAGTTGACAGCAATGCTTTGATTCCATTTGCCTTCTCAATAACATTGAGATCCTCTCTGACAATATTCTCAATGAGCTGATCTATTGCCATGTCTTCATCTGAATATTCTTTCTCAATGACAACAGCCCTGATTGTTTTCATGCCATTCATCTTATGAGCTCGCCAACGGCGTTCTCCCTGGATAAGGAAATATTCTCCATTGACAGGCCTCACGCTTATTGGCTGCAGTAATCCACGCCTCCTGATAGATAGAGCGAGGACTTTGATCTTATCCTTGTCAAACACGGTCCTGCTTTGGTGTGGGTTCGCCCTTATTAATTCAATCGGAAGTTCTTGTATCTTTTCAGAGCTCATCATTATTCGGCTCCTTTTCTTGAAACTGTAAAACATCTCATGTATCCGACCGAAGGAATTGTATAGATGCCCCATACTGCGATAAAAGAAGCATTTTTAATCCTCTTTGGCACCTGATAACTGAGCGTCACTATAAGGCCGCCTTTCTTTGTGATCCTGCTTGCTTCCTTTGTAAAACCGTCGATGCCCTTAAAATGTTTTTCAGTGTCATATAGATTCTTTGCAAGTTCTTTGCTGTATGGTGGGTCAATTATTGTAACATCAAAACTTTCATCTGGCAGGCCTGTATTTGCTGCATCAGAGACCAAATCCGGCTTAACTTCCGGATTGATATCAACCCTGAAGCTGTCTGGATCCTCAACAGTCCCGGAACAAAGATGACATACTTTCCCATAATGCCAACTCATTTCCTTAAGCCATTTTAAGAATCCAGCAGGAAAAGCACCGTTATAATGTTTTTTATCCCCGTTCTGATCACGAGTATGTGACCATGCACCCAAACATTTAGTGCCTCTTGATATGTCATCCATTTTCCCCATCTATCTCGCCTCATCTTCAGCAAAGCACTTATATTTCTCATGGCCTTTTGATTCTCTCCAGCCATAGAGGGCTTTCTGGATCTCCGGCCAGGGATCCTTCAGCACATTGCCTACAATATTGTCTGAGTATATGCAGGGGCTTACATTGCCTTCCTTGTTCACATTGAATCTCAGGACACCTGCAGGGCAGAGAGGATCCGGGTATTTCCTGATCTTGAAGAATTCTTCATGTGTCATCTGATAATTCTTGTATTCGTCATTGAATGACAGAAATTTAAGGATCTCAAGGTCGGCATTATAATATTTTGCCAGTTCCTTCATCTGTTTATGATAATTTATATTCATCCTGTCTATGACCCAGTGTATGCGTCTCTTAATCTTCAGCTGCATAAGGATATCCAGGAGATCAAAAGTATGGTTTCTTTTCTCAGTCATGCCTTTCCAGTTGCTGTCTTTTGTTATGTCCGGATACTTGACCGTGACGACAATCCCCTTGATATATGGTTTGAGCTGTTTTAATTTTTCTCTTGACCATAAGACAGATCCAGAGGTCAGGATGGTGGGCTTGACTTTGTTCTGTTCCG
>JAUVBP010000096.1 GCA_030591125.1 Candidatus Woesearchaeota archaeon
CAGTATTAGACATGAGATAGACATTATGCAGATCCTCTGGTGGCAAGATATATCCTCTCATCTTTATGACTCCCTTAAGTCCGTATTTAGTGCTATCAAGCCCATCTACAGCAGAAAGGAGCACAGGCTTACCATCACAACCTGCCCTACCAAGACTCTTCTTGATGTTTGAAAGGTCGAGAGAATATTTTACCAGACCTGTCTTGCCATCCTCTATGTGGTCTATAGTAAAACCATCCTCCCCTTCCTCAAATCTGAAAGTGAGGTGGCGGACAAGCTCAAGCAGCTTCCCCCCATCTGTCATGTCGGAGAACAGCTCCACAAAAAGGTCTGCCCGTAAATTCGGGTCTTCCAATACACCAGGAAGATCCTCCAGGGTGGAATAATACTTCGCTATCGCGGCATCGCCCTGCCTGCTCCTGGCAAGCTGCCGTATAGCACCTAACATCTCCTCATGTTCATCAGGCTTCTCATTGACAGGTATCTCAACATACTTATCATAATCTTTAGGTATCCGCCCATCAACATAAGGCCTATGATCAGAGCTTGTAGATACACGACCAAGCACAAGACTCAATAGAGACATCCTTGCGAACTGACCCATACTCATCTGCATGAAATACTTAGCCTCTTCACGGAAGTCTATTGAAGGCGATATCTCAGGGTGACCTTTATGCATAGGAAGAGGATGCATCAAAGGAAGTATCCCACACCCCTCATACAGGTCCATAAGCTCAGGAGTCAAGTTCACAAGACCCTTGACTTTCTCAAAGACCTTAGGGTCCAAGCGCTCCTCTTGTGTCCTCAGCCCATATACAAATGCTTTCTTCTTGGTGTTCGCATATTTTATCGCATCCTCTATAGAATCCATGACCTTTACATTAAGACCTCTCTGTCTCAAAGCCAGTATCTCAGATTCAGGAGCACAGACCTCTTCAGGAGAGACAACAACAATCTCATTGTCCTCAAACTGAGATAATCCACGGGCAAGACTCCTGAAAGTCCTTCCCTTGAGCGTGTCACCCACCGCAATCATGGTCAGCCCTGAAAGGACATCCTCTCTCTTGAACTCCTTATATTCATCTCTCGGTGTACCATCAAACTTCACATCATAAAGATTGTATATGCTAAGCATATCCAGGAATGCCTGTGTAGGATGCTCATGCGCTCCGTCGCCACCATTTACAACGACCGGCTTGAACATATCCTCAGAATGGACCTCTGCAAGACGGCCCATGTAATCAGCGACCCATTGAGGGGCACCTTCCATCTTGGTCCGCATAACTACAGCATGTATACCATACGCCTGAAGGGTCGCGAAATTATGAGCAAGGGATTCTCCTTTAGATGCTGATGTCCCTCCAGAATTCCTCCTCACCGGAACAAGTTTTGCACCTAAATTGACTGTAGCGAATGAATGTGAATCATGGGTCCTTGAACTGTCCTCACTGAAATTCGTCCCTATCACAAGACCGTCCAGAAGATCCTTGAACTCGAAGTTGCGCAGGTCATGACGATTCTTCCTGTGCTCATTCCCTATGATCCGGGCAACTTCAAGCACATAAGTCATCTCATCACGATTGAAGTCATCGATACGCATGACATCCCTCCCTTTGAAAGAGCGGACATCATCCATCTCGATAAGTTCCATATGCATCCTTTCTTCAAGATTCAAGCCTTCCAATCCAAACACCTCGTCTCATTTTCTCAATATGTTTCAGATACTCTCTTGATACATCTTCATACGCATCCCACGCACAATAGTCTCAGCAGCACACAAGACATACTTATCTCCGAGCACAACCCCTTCAAAAGGGGACCAGCCGCATTTCGTCTCAAGCTTCAGAGGCTCGTGCATGACCTCTTCAACAGAGCGCTTCTCGACAACTGTGAAAGACCCTGCATAACCTACTTTTATCTTTCCGAACCTGCCACCAGTATAGCCGCCAATGAACTCTCCAGGGAACTCGCAGCAGGTCTCCAGTATCCGCTTACGGGGGACACCATTCTGCATCAACCAGCCCACAAAATTAGTATAATGATCCAGCAGAGGTATCCCGAAAGCACCTGCCCTCTTATCCTTGAGTGTATGTGGCGCATGATCAGTGGCAAGGCAGTCTATGTCTCCTGTGACCAGCCCGTCCAGCATCCTCTGCCGATCATACTCTGTCCGTAAAGGCGGTTTCATACGTATTATCTTCCTATTCTTGAAACTGTTGATGTTCTGCCTGGAGAAGTACAGGTAAGTCGGCGTGGTCTCGCAAGTGACAGCTACACCTGACAGCTTTGCAGAAGTTATGGACTCAAGAGACTTAGCACTCGATACATGCGCTATATGCACAGGGATCTTATGCTTTGCAGAAAGATCAAGTATCATCTCAACATCACGCTCCTCTGCCTCTGCAGGACGGTCAGGATGCTTGCTGATGATGTTCGCATTCTCACAATGCCATACAAGAAGCGGCATGTAACTCTCAGATGCGAATCGCCTGAATATTGCCCGTATCCCTTTTCGCGATATGTCGTGCGTGTACCCCTTGTAAGGTATGTCGCCAAAAGGCTCTGACTTTGGGGTCAACAATGCATAGATCACATGATCTATGCTACAGCTCTCAGCAGCCACCCTTGCCTTAGTCGAATAGTATACCGGACTATCCGGCGGAAAAGGGTTATTAGGCATGTCAGCAAAAGCGACAACCCCTCCATTGACTGCAGCAGCGCAGACAGATATGTAATCCTCTTTCTCAAGCACCTGTTCCCACTGCTTGACATCCTCATCAGAATGATCAGGAGGCAATGCATACTCACGGGCGTGCACATGTATGTCGATGAAACCAGGATAAATCTTGAAATGTTCAGGGAACACTACATCTGCAGTGCCAAGATCCTTGCCTATCTCCTTTATCATACCGTCGACAACACGTATCTGACCATATTCTAGACTGCTATCAGGCAGCACATAATTGCCTTCCAACAGGAGATTGACCTTCTTTATCATCTCTCCCAACCCCCACACGCATTCCGCTTCAGCTTACCCTGAACAGCGTAGCGCTTGAACCTGTCAGCAGTTATGATGTGCCCATCAGTGCAGGAGATATTACCTTCAGCATCAGAGCAGGAGCCGCATATGCCGACGCCGCATTTCATGTGGGGTTCCATGATGACATAGATACGGTCATCAGAGAACCCTTTCCGGTTGGCGATCTCGACAACTTTCTGCATCATGGGCGTAGGGCCGCAAGTGACGACAACACCATTATCCGTGCACGGACCTGTAAGATAACCTGTCAATAGATCATCGAACATATCAGTGACCTGCCCTTTATGTCCCGAGCCTGAACCGTCTTCCGTAGCTGCAAAAACAAGGTTCGCCGACAGGCAGCCTGTGAACAGCAGCTCATCCCACGTCCTGGCACCTATGAAAGATACAAAATGAACATACTCTTTCGCGATGGACGCCAATGCTGCTGTGCCTGTGCCACCTCCTACCAGGTAAAGCATATCCTCTTTAGGATAATTGAAGGGTACACCATAAGGACCTCTCACAAAGAGGGTGTCACCTTCCTCATGTTCCCAAAGCCTCGATGTGAAATGATGCTCCTTGTTCTTAGGATATTTCCTTATCGCCAGCGTGAGAGGATCATTGACAGGTATCGAGAATGGCGCTTCCATCGTCGGATGCCTGTCGTCGCCAGGAACCGCAAGAAAAAGATACTGGCAGGGATCAGCACGCATGCCTTCCTCAAATCGGAATACCCTGAGGTCATCTGAACAGCGCTCTATGCCAGATATCTTCACTGGCGTGTATGACAGCTCTGCACCAGACGTCAACAAGCGCTTGGCATCATCAGATCCGCAATCAATATCAGAATCCAACTCACAGATATAGTCTGCCAGCCACCCTGACTCCATACCTTCCATGACTGTGCCTATCCCTATGTAATCCGCACCTGCCTGCATGAACTCCTGCGCATCACGTCCAGTGAATACACCACCCATACCTATGATGAGCGGATCGGGACCTATCGCTTCCCGGACTATCTTAGTGCAATCAACACCTCTCTCGGTCACGCCCTGACCAGAAAGACCTCCTTTCCTGTTGAACAATACAGGTATATCCGTGCCTGGAAGATATGATTCACCAGGACCTATGGTATTTATGACAGTTATCCCTCTTGCACCTGCATCGATGCATGCCTTTGCAGTCTCTGCAAGATCAGCATCAGACAGGTTCGGCGACAGCTTTGTGAAGATATCATTTCCTGTAGCTCTCTGCACAGAGTTGACTATCCTTGCCATCGCATCTGAGTCCCGTCCAGTATCAAGACCATAACCCTTGGCATGAGGACAGGAGAAATTTATCTCGATTGCATCCACATAAGGCGCCATGTGCCTGCACACCTTGAGCATCTCATCAAGGTCAGAACCGTAAGCAGAACCTAACAGAAGTGCTCCGTTGAGATCCGGACTTTCCTTCCTGAGCCAGGCGAGCTCCTCCTCGAACTCCTCTATACCAGGATTGGCAAGCCCTACAGCATTTCTCCGTGCAATGCTTTCCTCGCTGAAATCTGCACAATATATGGGTGGAGGGTTTCCAGGATTAGGCTCAGGGCCGATGCTCTTTGTCGTGAATATACCTATGTCTCGGATATTCTTAGAATAGTTGAGAATCGTCTCTAAAGTCGTTGCTCTGCAGCCAGAAGCAGTCACGATACGTGAGCGCGGCAGTTTCCCGTTTATCTTCAGTCGACTATCCATGATAGATTACACTCACTTCTTTTTAGGAGGGTATCCGTTCTTCTCTCCCCAAGCGAAAGGATCTGCCCGCCAATCAGCGAGCATATCGACACTGTCCTTCGGGACATTGCCTGCTGCCACTGCTTCCTCAAGAAGCACAGGGTAGGTCAGTCCAGGATGAAGAGTTACCTTTGCAGCATCGAACTGGCTCAGAGCCTTCTCAAGACCATAGCTGAAGATGGCCAAACAATCCGTGACCACTGCTCCTCTGCGCAGGTATTCCTGTATCTCGCTCACACAGCTTCCGCCAGTAGATACAAGATCCTCAACCTGGAGGATGCGCTTGCCTGAGACATCTGCAGGCTTGAGCAGATTGGCGATGTTACTCGTGACATACGATAGGACCTCTACACCCTCTTCCTCTAATGC
>JAUVBP010000051.1 GCA_030591125.1 Candidatus Woesearchaeota archaeon
GCGCAGGGGTTTCATACTGCCAGACCGCAGGTCGCGCGAGTTCAACGCAGCGCTGAAGCTGCCGATAGATTTCAGCGTGCTTGGGAATGCACGTTATCTTGTCCTGATTGATGATTCCATAGTCAGGGGTGATACTTCAAGGAGCCTTGTCACCCGTATCAGGCGAGAGTGTACTAAACGCAATCTACCTCTCGAGAAAGTATATTTTGCCTCGCTTGCCCCTCCAAATATACATCCTTGTGTGTATGGTATTGACATGTCAGTGCTGAAGGAGCTTATTGCCGGTAAGCTGGGCAGCGTTGATGCCGTGCGTCAGTACATAGGTGTAGACATGTTGCTTTACAATGCTGTGCCTACACTTGGAACTGTCTTGTCGAAGCTGAAAGGGATTGAGTCACCTACTTATTGTGATGCCTGTTTCTCAGGGAAGTACCCTACAGACCTGAGTCCGCAGGATATATTGATGATCAGACAGGAGCGTCTGGGTGACAAGGGCAGCGATTATTAGTCTTCCATGTCTTTTTCTGCATTATGAGTGATTTATCCGGAGCAACTTTCTTAAAGAGAATTTATTGCATCTATATTGATGTCTTTCCGACCTACTTCGCTAAAGGACAGAGTTAGAGCCATCTCACTCGTAGGGATTCTTGCTGCTGTGCCTATGTATTCTTGCGCCACTTCGCAGAGTGTTCAAGAGCAAGTAGCTGTAACGCCAGAGGTGTCGCAGCCCGCACCTGTTGCAACTGAACCAGTAATGCTGGAAGAGTGCAATCCTGAGATTGGTGCCGCAGACTATCTTGAAGCTGGTTTCGAATACATACAGAAAAATGCAGTTAAAGAAGCTACACATTCTTTTGGATGTGCTGTATCTACAGGGTATCTGAATGATGCAGGGTCAGCTCTTGCATACTGGCATATCGCTGCGGGGCATAGTGACTTGGGACATATGGACGAGGCTTGCGAAGCTTTCACTGCATTCATCCTGTACGCTTCTGATCTGCTTGAAGAGCGGGCAGAGAGGAGCAATGACTTTGTCACGAATTTCAGTCTTGAAGAGAAGCTTGATCAGGCACGTGCGACAATCTCTGTGGAGTGGGCAAAGAGGTCTTCTTACTTCGGCCGCTCAGAGGATTCCCCGATACCTGTACACAATGAGGATGAGATGCAGCTCTTCTTCAGTTACCTCCATGATTGTTTCTTCAAGTCTTTTGACCGGAACCCGATATCTGAGGGAAGCAATATAGAACGCATATTATATGAGTGCAGGGAAGATGGTGGCTCTGAAGAGTATTTTTTTGATTTCTTGGATAGATGATAGAAGGACCATGACCAAGAAGATTGAAGCGGTGGTGTTTGACCTTTATGGTACTCTTCTGCACGTGACTGATGAGCGGAAGCCATATAGCAGGATGTTCAGGAGGTTATCATTATCACTATACTTCAATAGGGTGAGCAGGTCTGAAGTCAGGAAGATCTGTCTTACTGAAGACTTACCTTCCCTTTCTGATGTGGTCAGTAGAGTCCTGCCAAAAAAGCAGGGTTTTGACACAGGGAAATATGAGGTGGATGTCGCCCGGGAAGTCGGTTCTGTTGAACTGTACTCAGATACGATTGAGACGCTGGATAAGCTGAAAGGAAGAGGACTCAAGTTAGGATTGGTATCTAACCTGGCTTCACCATACAAAGAGCCGTTTTTTAGGTTGGGGCTGGATGAGTTCATACAGCATACAGTGTTCTCTTGTGATGTGGGTATGCAGAAACCTGAGCAGGGAATATATGCTGAGGTATTGGATATGCTGGGAGTCCCTGCAGAGAATGTCCTGATGGTCGGTGATAAGCTGATGGATGATGTCTTGGGACCGGCTTCAGCAGGGATGGGATCACTCTTTCTGGACAGGGATAATTCTACTGATTATCTGAGAAGGATACAGACGCTGTCACAGCTGGATTGTTGATTTTCTCCTTTGCAAGCAATAGGGTATGAAAATCAACACCAACGACCACGGAGATATGGTTTTATGTGTTGGCTGTATTGCGACACATACCCTGTAGCTTGCTACGGGGTCGTTGATTCTTATGGTTAAATTTATAAATGCGTCTTGTTTGGTCTGTGTCATGATATATGCACCTGCAGAAGACTCGTATCTTATCCAGAAAGAGATCCAGCGCCTGGCCAAAGGCAAGGTGCTTGAGATAGGGATAGGTTCTGGGATACTGTCTGAGACTGCTGCCAAGCTCAAGGGTGTTACATCTGTGCTTGGTGTTGACATCAAGAAAGAGGCTGTAGCGCATTGCAAGGCAGAAGTGAAGAGCAAGAGATGCAAGTTCCTGGTATCTGACCTGTTCGGAAAGGTGCCTAAGCAGAAGTTTGATACTATAATATTCAATCCACCTTACCTTCCTGAGCAGGAGGGTGAGCTATGGGAGCTGCAGACAGATGTTTCAGGAGGCAAGCATGGTTATGAGGTTGTTGATCGTTTCCTTTCTTCTGTCAATGATTTTCTTACTGACAAGGGTGTTGTGCTGTTGCTTTTTTCAACATTGACGGGAAAGTCAAAAGTGGAAGAGTTTATCGCTCAGAACATGATGGAGTATGATGAGTTGAGCAAGCTCAAGATCGCATGGGAGCAGCTGTTTGTCTATCGTATAAAGAAGAGCAAGCTGCGGAAGACATTTGAGAAGAAAGGGGTCAAGAGTCTGCGTGCGTTCAACAGGGGACATCGTGGGATCATCTACACAGGGAAGCTCAAGGCAAAGAAGATTGCGATAAAGGTACAGCGCACTGACATCGACGCGAAAGATACTGTGGATAATGAGGTCAAGCAGCTCAGGGTATTGAACCGGAAAGGTATAGGGCCAAAAGTCATATTCTCGGGAAAGGATTATTTTGCCTACAATTTTGTCGAGGGCGATTTTATATTCGATTATATCGACAGGAAGGATGTCAAGAAAGCTGATGTGATCAAGGTATTGGTGGACGTGTTCGAGCAGATGTATGTGCTTGACCATCTCAAGCTGAATAAGGAAGAGATGCACCATCCTGTGAAGCATGTTGTCGTCGGCAAGAAGAATAAGGTCACACTCCTGGATTTTGAGCGGTGCAAGCCCAGGAATAAGGTGCATAACGTGACCCAGTTCTGCCAGTTCGTGATTTCAGGACGGATGTTGCCTCATCTGCAGAGGCATAACCTGAAGATAAGCATGCTCGACATGCTGAAGCTCTCGAAAGGATATTCCAGACACAAGACGCGTGAGAACTTCGAGAATATATTGGGACTTCTTAAGTAGTTTTTACAGATTTATCTTTTTCTACCTGTATCTTCACATTATCAGCACCAACACCATTGCCTAGCGAGTTATCAGGAAGATAGTGTGCACAGTATCGCAGTTCCCTTCAATCTTGATTGAAGGCCAGCGCCTACGGGGAAAGCGTGAGCGAAACGTAGCAGTGGGTGAATAGTCAACGAGCGCAAGGTGTTGGTGCTGTCCGAGCGCGGTGGTGCTGGTGCGGGTTGGACTTAGGAAGCTGTTATTGACATTTATTTCTTTAGTCCCCCTCCTGAGACAGCGCATTCTTTTATACTATTCCTCAGCGTTTCTCTCTAATAACGATAAGGGTGATACAATGACATTCAGAGAGAGATGGTTAACAGCAGTAGATAAGAATAATTCAGTCTTATGTGCAGGTCTTGATCCTGCAGAGTTCAATATGGGACGGGGAGAGAAAGGACTTGCTGAAGGGGTGTATTTGGTAGATTGGGCTCTTGATTACGTCGAGGCTGTAGCACCTTACTGCGCGGCACTCAAGCCGAATACGCAGTACTGGAAATGGGATTATGCTGTGCTTGAGGAGATCGCGAAGAACGCACAGGACATGGGTCTTGTCGTGATAGAGGATGCAAAGTACGCAGACATAGGGTCCACTAATGATGCAGGTCTATTTCAATCTGAAGGTATAGGTGTGGACGCAGTCACTTACTCGCCTTTCGCAGGCAACATGGAAGAAGCAGTCACTCAAGCTCATGCAAGGGATCTTGGCCTGATATCGATGTGTCTCATGAGTAATCCTGAGTATGAGGATGAGAAGAACAGTCTGAAGCCAGTAGTGGATGCTGATTATAATCTCCCTGATGTTATTCTTACAAGGGGCGGAACAAGATACGTCAAGCAGTACATGAAGCTCGCGCATGACGCAGAGAAATATGGTGTCGATGCTCTTGTGATTGGTGCTCCGAGCACAAAGAACCACCTGACTGATGACGAGATAAGTAATGCGCGTAGGTACGGTGGTGACAAGATGCTTGTCCTCATGCCTGGTGTAGGTGCACAAGGCGGTGAGGCAGAGAAGATATGGGCACACTTCGCTCCTGAGAATGTGATAGTGAATGTGGGTAGGGGATTGATGTTCCCTAACGGTTCGAACACGACGAATGATGAGCACGCAGCCACAGCAAAGCACTATCAGGAGATGCTGAATGAGCTTAGAGGAGTTTGATTTCTTTTATTTTCTTTATTTTTCTTTATTTTTCTTCCCCAAACCTTTATAACTGACCCTTCCTGATTCTAGGATATGAAACACCCTACAGCTAGGAAGAATAGGGCTGGTGAGTTCATAAAAGACCCTAAGAAGGCATTATGGAAACTTGCACTGCCTGTCCTGGTAGGTATGTTTGTCCAGACATTATATAACATAGTGGACACTGCTTTCGTAGGACGGTTGGGTGCAGAATCTATCGCAGCACTGACTTTCGCTTTCCCTCTGTTCTTCATCATAATGGCAGTGAATGGGGGTATCAGTGCGGGCATGAGCTCACGTATCGCGCGTTACTTGGGATCTAAGCAGAAACGCGCTGCTGAGAACACTGCGTTGCATGGTCTGTTCCTCTCTTTTGGGATCGCTATTGTTGTTGTGATACTCGGCCAGATATTTCTGGAAGACATCTTTTCACTTTTCGGAGCGTCTGGGGAGGTAATCCCTCTTGCATTGAGTTACATGTCGATAATATTGTGGGGGATGTTCCTGATGGTCCCTGCTTTTGTGATAAACAGCATCTTCTCTGCGCAGGGCGATACCAAGACCCCCATGATCATCCAGGTCTCTTCATTGTTGTTGAACATAATACTCGATCCGATATTCATATATGTGTTGGGCATGGGTGTAAAGGGTGCGGCGATCGCCACAGTGATATCTTTTGGCCTTTCCGTAGTGTTGGGTTTCGCTTTCCTCAGGACACGATCGTATCTTAAGATCGATTTCAGATGCTTCAAGTACAACGTAGGGATAGTCAAGGATATATTCAAGGTCGGCGCGCCTGCGTCTCTCATGATGCTTATGGTATCAGTATATATCATTTTCATAAACCGGCTCATGGCCATCTTTGGCACAGAGTTTGTGGCGGCTTTTGGGCTTGTGGCGCGGCTGGATTCTTTGGCTATCCTGCCGACCGTTGCGATAAGCATGGCAGCACTCACATTGGTCGGGATGTTTTTCGGAGCAAAGCGTTACGATCTGCTCAAGATGACAGTCTTCTATTCGATAAAGGTCGCTACATTGATAGTGCTTGGTGTTGGGTTATTGTTCATACTGTTCCCGAACATGTTCATAGGCATATTCACATCTGATCCTTACCTGTTGAGTCTTGCTTCACCTTATCTTGTCCTGAATGCTTTTGCATTGTTCCTGTTCCCTGTTGTGATGATAATAAGCCGGTCGATGCAGGGCATGGGTCTCGGTTTTCCAGGACTTGTCATCAACCTCTTGCGTATAGTGATATCACTTTCACTAGCATTCTTCTTTGTCGTTGGACTTGGCAAGTGGTACCTTTCAGTACCTATAGCGATGGTGATAGGAAGGATAGTTGCAGGCACTGTTGCTGTCGGTTGGTTCAGCGCTAAGGTCCGGAAGCTGAATGGTGTTCATAAACATGGCATTCGATGAGGATGTCTGGGAACTCTGCAGGAAGATACCAAGAGGAAAAGTATCGACATACAAAGGACTGGCAGATGCTCTGGACACCAAAGCATACCAGGCTGTGGGCAATGCCATGAACAGGAATCCTCGTGGTGCCTGGACAACTTCTGGTTCTGATGTGGTTCCATGTCATAGAGTTATCAATTCTGATGGTAAGATTGGTGGTTTCGCCATAGGCGTAGAGAAGAAGATTGGATTGCTTTCAAGAGAGGGTGTTGTGATCAAAGACAATAAGGTAGATCTCAAGAAGTATCTGTTCAGGTTTTGATTGTGCTATTAAGAATTTAATTGTAGAAAATAAAAATGATTTAATCCTTCTTCTTTTTCTTCTTGGTCTTCTTGATATCCTTTTCAAGATCAAGCTTCTCAAGAAGCTCCTTGTACCTGTTTCGGATTGTCACTTCTGTGACGCCAGCTACATCAGCCACTTCTCTCTGTGTCCTCTTCTCTCCATGTATGAGAGCTGAGACATACAAAGCTGCTGCTGCGATGCCTGTTGGGCCTCTTCCAGAAGTGAGTTCTGCTTTCTGTGCCTTTTCAAGTATCTCTACAGCTTTTGACTGTGTCTCTGCGCTTAGTCTCAATGAACTTGAGAACCTTGCGATGTAGTCTGCTGGATTTGAAGGTAGTATCGTTATACCCAGTTCCCTTGTGACAAACCTGTATGTCCTTCCGACTTCCTTCTTCTCTATGTTGGAAGCTTCTGACAGTTCGTCAAGTGTCCTTGGGACCTCATGCCTTCTGCATGCTGCGTAGAGTGAACCTGCGACTACTGACTCCATGCTGCGGCCTCTTACTAGACCACGCTGTACTGCCAGAGTATAGATCCTTGCTGCTTCTTCCTCTACTGATTTAGGTAGCTTGAGATATGAGCTTACTCTCTTCAGTTCTGCCAGGGCCAGCTTCAGGTTCCTTTCTATTGCTGTTGATATCCTGTATTGCCATTTCCTCAGTCTGAAGAACTTGTTCTTATCCTTAGAACCTAGCTTGTAAAGGTCAGCTTTCTGTCCGACTTCTGTACCGAGACCCTGATCGTACTGGGTGTAAGTCATTGGAGCGCCAGTTCGACGCTTGCTCTCACCATCATCACTATCGAAGTCTCTCCATTCCTGTGTGAAGTCGACCATCTTCTCTTCAACTACAAGGCCGCAGTCTTTACAGATGACTTCTCCCTTGTCTTTGTTGATGAATAGGTTTATTCCACCACATTCCGGACATTTCTTGATGAATTCTTGGCTCATTTTGTACACCTATGTATAGCGAAATCTGTACGTCAAAAATCGTGTTATTTCGCGACCACCCCAAGTTTTTGCGAAAGTAATTTAAACTGAATCCATTCCAGTAACTGGGTTACTACAATAGATTTATATATTTGTGATGTTATCGTATATATAAATGTATCGGTTTTTGAAAAGTCTTATAAATCTTTTCCAGTGCTGGAGAAGAGGCTGATTAGTTCTTTATACGACGTTTTAAGGTAGTTTACAGCTTATTTCTCTATCAATTAACTGCAAACCTAGATTCACTGCTTAAGAAGGTGCTTATCATGGTTTATGTCTCTTTATTGGGACTACTTAGAGGTTAGAGAACGGGTAAAGGATGATGTGGCTTTTAAAAGGGGGATTTGATTATTTAATTGTGCATTGCTCTAACCAGGATGAGCTATGGTGGCATCTCCAACAACAACCTTTTTAAGCACATTATTTATCCCTCAAAGACGTGCATATCCGCTACACTAATCTGCCGCGGTCGCATAATCTGGTATTGCGCTGGTCTTGAATGTTTCAATTTCGAGATCCAGAGAACCAGTTTCCTCACGGATATCCC
>JAUVBP010000145.1 GCA_030591125.1 Candidatus Woesearchaeota archaeon
ATACATGAACCGTTCTTTGAACCCTTGCGATGTCCCTTCAATCTGTTGGTCGACCATGTCCTTGTTCTGTTCCATGACTCGGGCGAACTCGGCCTCGATCAATGCATTCCTGTTCGCATCAGGAAGGTTAGGGTACTGTTGATTCACTTGAGATGCTATCTGGTTCCTGTAATGGTTCATGACGGTATTCTCTGCCCATTCATCAGTTGCAGGAAGGTTCATCGGCTGGATTCTCAGATATATTGTGAGTATCACAGGGATCAGTATCAATAATATTGTTGAATATCTCTTGAAGAAGTTGAGGGTCGCTTTGTAATCAAAGCTTATTGAGTCATCATCTTTAGCGGTCTTATCATGTGCGGGGTGTTCATGATGGGTCTTTTCAGGATGCTCGCTATGCTCCTTATGTTCATGAGTAGGATGTGAGGTATGAGATTTACGGTCCTTATGTTTTGTATGGCTCTTAGCTTTCCTTTTCTTGAACCAGTCTTTTATCTTTGAGAAGTCTATTGCTATCTCTTCATCGTCTTTTTTATGGTCTTCTGTCATTTAAACTCCCCTCAATATCAACAGACTCGAGGAATTGGCTCTGTTTATAAACATTTTGCTCTAAAGAGAACTCGTGCGAATAATGCGATTTCAGGTTTATTAAGCAGTGTCTTAAAGAGTATTTTTGTTGGGTTGTCTCGGTCTTCTTTATTGAGTATTCCCTGCAGCTCTTTTGACCTGATCATGTTGACTAATCTGTTGTAGTCTGGATCATTGAACCTGTCAAGAACCTTCCTCAATAGCAGACTTGTCTGCAGTTCCCTATTGACTTTCCTTATCTCTGATCTGTAGTTGGTATCATCCACTACTGCGCGTGAAAGTCCTTGTGCTGCTTTCAGTCCTGGGACCAGCCCTCCGCCTGTCGTTGCCTTGACCTGCGTCGCTGCATCACCTATGATGTACGTGCTGTCTTGCTGCAGCTTGACGAAGGGGTCATATCTTGGTATCATCCCGCCTTGCCTTTCGAGAACCTTGCACCTGCCGATCTTCTGCATCAGATGCCTGAATGCCTTATTCGGATTCTTTTCAGCTGCGACCCCGACCCTGGCCACTTCATCATTTTCGGGAACCACCCATCCGAAGAATCCTGGAAACCTGTCTCCGAAATATACTTCGTAAGTGTTTTTGTCGACGGGCATCTTCACCCGTGCCTGTGCACCCACCCAAAAATTGGGTCTCTTGTTGCCGATGTATCTTGATACTATAGAATTCGGTCCGTCTGCCCCGATGAGTGTCTGGGTGGTGAGGTTTTTCCCTTGTTTGCCTTTGACCCTGACTTTGAGTCTTGTCTTGTCTCCTTTCTGCGCTATGGATTCAAGTCTGCTGTTCAGCTGTATCTTGGCCCCTGCTTTCTCTGCGCGTCCTGCGAGATGCCTGTCAAACGATGTCCTGCAGATCACTGCGTCATCGACCTTGACTTCTGCATCGCTTCCATCAGGTGCATGTATCCTGACTCTCTTGAGCCTGTTGACCATGAATGACCTGTGTGGCCGGACCACATCGAAAAGGCTCTTGGTCACTATCCCTGTGCACTGCACTGGCTTGCCTATGCAGTCATACTCCTCAAGGACTGTTACTGCCTTGCCTTTCTTGGCCAGCAGTTCTGCAGTATAGCATCCTACTGGGCCCCCACCCACGATCGTGACCATTTTCGTAAAACAGTTGACGGAATGCTTTATAAGCATGTCTTTTCCAATCATGTTTGCAGGTGTTTTGTTAGTCCTGGAGAATAGCAACAAATAGAAAGGTTTAAATATGGTGGTTAGCTATTTACTGCAGATTTACGAGCCATTAGAGGCGGCTGTTGAGGGTCTTTCCGGGAGTTTAACACCTTTTCAGCGGTTTCAGGAAGTTTTCGTATCTGTTTAGGAAAAAAAGGGGCATTTAGTCAATAAACTATGATGATACGTATGATTACGGAGGAATTTAAAAAATGACGTTACCAAAGGACGCGTTGAAGGTTTTGCTCCCTGTAGTAGGTCTTACTGCTGGAGCAGTAGGTGTTTTAGACGCTGATATTGCTCATGCTGGAAGAGGCCATCAGCCTTCTTTTGAATATGCGCAGAATGAATCACAGATCTCTCGAAAGCAGAGACTTAACGATAATAGGGTCAGAAGAGCTCTTAGAGAAAACAATCTTCTAGATCTCAACAGCACTCTTGTAGGCATCTCAGATGGCAATTATGATGCTAGAAATTCTGCTGATATCTGGGATATCATAACTGGTGCTGGTCCTGCTGATAGGCATGAAAGGCCTGTGAAAGCACATCTCGTTGGAGTTCCAGGTGCAAGGTCTGGAACATTTCATTACAATCGTGATGTCTTCGGCGGAACGCTATACAGGGAAATTGAATACGCAAATATGGGTAATATTATAGGAACTGAAAGAGGAGTTCCATTTACCAATGACGAGCTCATGATGCTCGCTATGGCTAATGTCGACAGGGGTGAAGGCACTCTTAACCCTAACAAGTTGGTTGTGCTGAGATACAATTCTGATGATCACAGGCGTGTAGTCCATGTATCTTCTGCTCCTAATGGTGGCGACCTTTTCTGGGACCTGATGTACAGGTGTCCTGACAAGGGAGTCTGCATGGGTACGAATGGAAGTCCTATAGCGCACATCGCTAAGGGCAGCCAGTACATCGACCTTCCCGGACCTGATAAGCTGGTACACCTCATGATCGAGGGTTGCGAAAGGCCTAAGATGATAAAGAATCCTGCAACCGGCAGGATGGAACCTTACGCAGGCCATCTTGTCATACCTAAGATACTTTACGGCGGTCCTGCTCTGAGAGGGGGTAGTTTTGACAACAGGGATATCATACCTATACGCAGGCGTGCGATAGTGCCTGATCTGACTGATCTGCCTGATGTAATTGATACCGTCCCTCCGTATGATAATGAAGGTACAGTTCTTGAAGGTACTGTTCTTGAAGGTACTGTTCTTGAAGGGACTACACTTGAAGAGGTTGTAAAGAACCCGGAACATTTCCTGGGTGTGCGCGGAACATATATGCATAACAATTTCCTGCCTTCCGAGAACACAGGTATCGGTTCTATCGTATATGGCAAGAAAGTTTCTGACAACGCGTATATCGTGTTCGGTCTGGGATATGGTCCTGGTGGAGACAGTACGTCCAAGGATCCAAACTCAAGGACAACAGAAGCTAATCCTGATGATCCTAATGCCCTGACAAGCAAGGTGGATGAGACTGTCAAGACATCAGCTCATCTGTTCCTGCCTGAAGTGGGTATGCTGTATCAGATATCTGAAGATTGGGCTATTGAGCTCGACATCGGTGTCCCGGTAGTGGTCAGTTCAGAGGATAGATCTGTGAATGAGCAGCTGCTGTTCCCTAATGGGACTGTTGCAGAAGAGAACTCTTATGACAGGGATACACAGACTTCAGTTGATGCTATGGGAAGCGCAAGAGTCGGAGTCCAGTATTCACCACATGAGAATGTGGCGATATCTGTAGGCGGATTCTGCGCAACTGATTTCCAGGGCCAGTATGGCTGCGGTGGAAGTCTGGACCTGAGATTCCGCTTGGAATTCGAATAATTTTTTATTGGATATTTTCATGATTATACAGGTGAACAAAAAATGAAGAACATGAAAGTTATTATCTTCACATTGCTGCTCGTGCTCATGAGCCCGGCAGCATTGGCGTTGGTATGGCAGGATCCTTACTGGATGCCTGTGGGTACTGATGATCCTAATGTGATATCATCCGGCGAGAGTGTGACTGCTGCTTCAGGCGGTTTCAGCTCTATATACACTAC
>JAUVBP010000139.1 GCA_030591125.1 Candidatus Woesearchaeota archaeon
ATAGCAGGCATCAAGAGGGATATGAAATCTCTCGTACCGAAGACGCAGGCACAGAAGCTTGTCAACGACCTGAACAAGGAATTTGACAGCGTCAAGGGACATATTGATGATAATGTCAAGGATGTTGCGCTCCTGAAAAAGCGCACAGCGACCAAGAATGAGCTGACAGCAGGACTGAAGAGGATCAAGGATTCTCTCAACGAGCTTGCTGAAGATGGCGTCGGCCAGAACTCTAAAGACATAACCGCTCTTGAGAAGAGCACTGTGACAAGGAAAGAGATCCAGGAAGAGACAAAGAAGTTCCGGCAGGAGCTCAGCAGCGTGGCCAAGGAGATGGATCTCCTGAAGAAGAACGCCGCAACAAGGGACGAGACTGCTGATGCATTCGAGGATGTCGAAGAGAGATTCAAAGAGAATAATCAGGCACTTAAGGAAAGGTTCGACGCTCTCGCCAAGAGGATGCGCGAGGAGTCTGACGCTGCCCGTCAGTCAGTGAAATCCAATTCACAAGACATAAGCACAGTGACTAAAACACTTAAGAAAACACTGAAGGACTTCGTGAAGAGCAAGACTCTTGATGACGAGATCGATGTTGTCAATGACGAGTTCGAGAAGCTACACAAGGAGATATCGACGATACAGGACACCATGCTTGAACAGTCAGACCTGAAGAGTGTCAACAATAGGCTCAAGAACCACGTTGCTGACACCAAGAGAGGTTTCGCCAGCAAGAAACAGTTCGAGAAGCTGTCAGGCGTTGTGGAGAGGCTCCAGGACCAGCTTGACATCCAGGGCGAGCTCATCGTAGAGAAGCGCAAAGAGCTGCGTGCTTATGCCAAAGAGCTCAAGACGGCAAAAAAGGCTGAGAAGAAGCTTTCAAGATATGAGACATCAATAGCCCGTGCTGAATTCAAGGCCGAGAAGCGTGCCCGGAAAGACGCTGCAAAAGCCAAGAAAGCCAGGGGCAAGGCAAAAGGCAAAACCCAGAAAGCTAAGACTGCCAAGAAAGGCGACGTAGAACCTTTCAGGAAGAGCAGGTTCCTTTCAGCATTCCTGATAACCATAGCGTTCGTCATATTGGTAGCCGCGATAGCATTCTTCTTCAGCGGCATGAGTGGCATCACAGACACGCTTGCAGTCGCTGCAGTGATCTGCTTTGTACTGGGCATCATAACCAGGATTGTTGTCGGTTTCCAGCAGGAATGATTAGGCAATACAGCGCCTAAACACCTATTTTTCTTTATTATTATAAGTTCTTAGACACCTATTTATAAGTAAAGAAACGACCAAAAGCTTTATATATGACCTCTAAATCTATCACCACTATTGAGTAAGTAATCATAAAAATCCTCAGAGCACCACATTATAAAGGGATTTTTAGGATGCCAAAAATTTCAAAAGAAATTTTTGTGCATCACGCATGCTCAAGGGTGTTGAGGGTGAAAGATATTAACGCGACTGATAGCACTATAATCACTAAAGCTTCTGAACAGACAATCGAACGTCTTGTAGATTTCTGTACAAGAGCGCAGCAGATATGGCTCGAGGACACCAAAAAGCAGCTGATAAAAGGAGATCATTCTAACATATACAAGAGACTTACAGGAGAAGACATGCCTGACAGTCCTGAAAAAGGGACAGAGACACCAGAAGCAGCAAAAGACAGGCCGATGAAGGCAGGTTTCATAGCTGCTGAAGAGGACATCCCTCAAAGGTTTGCGCTTCCGGACACAAGAAAGAGTGATGGCGAGGCAGCCAACCGAGCATATGAAAGACGCGCTGCAGACATTGCAGAGACGCTCTTGGTCAATTACTTCTCAAGTTACGATGATGAATCTCTTGATGCTTATGCAAAAGGGACAAGCATGCTCAAGTTCGCATTCAAGAAAGACCCGGATAATCTGGGGCTTCTCGAGAGCGCGATAGATTCAGGGAATCTTGCACTCACAAAAGAGGATGCATCCGCTCTGGAAAGGAGCTTCAACAGGACTATCGATCATATCGTCGAAGCGATGGCATCGCTTGATGAAAGAGAGCCGATCCCATTCTATATTGATCTTGAATTTGATGAAGGAGAGGAGTACACTCTGGAACCTTCTGTGAAGAAAGTGAAGAGAATCATCCTTCAGACCAAAGATACTGATTTTACTCCATTGATAATCGACTCGCCAGCGATACCTGATAAGAAACTGAGCGAAGATTCTGAGGATTATTTCAGAGGCATTGCAACACAGAGCATCGACAAGGTGATCACACAGATGATTGCGCCGCACATGAAGCGGCTTGAGCACCCACTGTTCGACCTTTGCTTCATCCAGGATCATGAGCAGCCAGGTCGCTACAACATAACTGAACAAGGGGCAGATATTCTGGAATCTGAGATAAACAGGCTCACAACTCAGGCTACAGTCGGAGCTCTTAGGGAAAGGCTGATGATGGCAGACCATTTCGATGGCTACAGGCTACGCATGATCTATGAGGTGCTACCTGATGATGATGTCATGATGCAGCCAGCGATCGAGTATCTCTGCCCACAGAAGAACCGCCTGACATTCAACATTCCTGCTATTGATATAGATCTTGAAGATGGAAAGGAACGTGAGAGATTGAGATCATTCTACGAGAAGCGTGTCGCGCGCGACATACTCACAAAGACTCTCGCGTACAACATGGACGCGACATCACATCCAGCATTAGACGCATACTTCACGACAGATGAGGACAAGCAGCCCGCGCTCACAGAGAAAGGCCTGCGCATCTTCGGGGAGCAGATAGATATCATGTCTGAAGAATTGGCCCAGGAGATGATAGATCTGACCAACGGCTCTGCAGGAGGGAAGTATATCTTAGACTACACGCTCAATCACTCGGGTATCGAATACGCACACATATCCAAGATAATCGATGAGGATCTTAGAGGTAGAGACAGCTTGATAGAAGACGGCAACAAGCCGAAAACACACGACAAGGTGAATCGATAATGGAAGACGACAATCTGTTGTTTGAGATAAGGGACACGAACAAGCGGTCAAGGAGCAGCTTCGAGAGTGTCATAAACAGGAAAGATATGTCCGGAGAGGATCTGGACATGATGATGAACTACCTGAACTGAACCTATAAGGACAAAGATGGTATACCAAATAGGGATAAAAAAGAGGGTGATTGATGTTTTTGAGCAGGCGCTCGACATTTCTGTAGAGACAAGAGTAGAACGTTTTGGTCTATGTCTTTATGACAAGGATGCTATGCGTCTGGTCAGTGCGGTACCTGCTACCTGCTTCGATAGGGATTCACAAGGCTATAGAGGCAAAGATTTTGTGAGGCCTGATAGGCTACTGATGCAGAAGATCGCAAACTTCAACAAAGGCATCCTGGGACGGGTGCAGTTCGTAGAGCACGGAAGGACATCTATAAAGGATTATGAACTTGACAGGAATGACGGCACCATAGTCCTCTACCACACGCATCCTGATGAAGAGCAGGACTTCTTCTCGAGCATCGGTGCTGATGGAGACACAGACTTCAGCTTCATGGAACACGACCTGCCTATTGACATCGTCCTCTCAGCAAATGCAAGATCAAAGAATATACGGCCTCCGGTCTGCGTGACACTGAACAAGGCATACACACCATTCGATCCTGAACAAGGATACGTAGGGATGTCTGAAAAAGAGATAATGGATCTTGACCGCTCGAAAGGAGTGGAGCAATACACACATTTCATGCTTGCCCTACAGGAGAGGAGCAGGGGAGAACACCTGACTATTGATTTTCTTGTTGAGTGATATCTGGAGACATCATGACAAAAGAGATAGAGATATTGCATTACACGACGGAGACAGGCAGCGATAGCATACTCCGGAGAGGTCTTCTACCTTCAAGTCGGTTAGGATGCACAG
>JAUVBP010000199.1 GCA_030591125.1 Candidatus Woesearchaeota archaeon
AAGGACCATCATCACTAAAGCGACTATCTTTCCCTGATATGTGATAGGCGTAACATCCCCATACCCTACAGTGGTGATGGTGGTGACTAACCAGTATACTGATTGGAAGTATGGGTTTACCCCTGCAATCTCAAGAGTCTCAAGGACTTCAGGTCTGGCGAGAAATTCATAGTGTGCAAAAAGAAGGACTCCTGCAGTGAAAAGAGAAAGAAGGACAACAACGACAATCATACGCAACGATACAGCCTTACGTATCCAGTACCATATCTCATATAGCCAGGATGTCCCTTTCTTTATGCCCAGCAGGCGGCCTACTCCTTCATTCATAGGTCCACCTCACAAAGGGAAAAACATCACAAGATGATGAAGATGATGAACGAGAGATCTGCGTAGTACTATAGCTACTACTAGGAATTACTATTTCCACCTCTTTTCCCATGAGGCAGCATAGAGAATTGTCCTTTTTAAAGGTTTTGATAAAGCATATAGTTATAACACCAAAGCCGGTGGTGCCAATTAGCATGCAGTAAGTTCAAGAAATATAATCAATATTCAGGGAACGCCTACGGCGAAACTTGAACATTTCGACCTCACGCATGCGTCGGCACCCTGAGACGCTTCGAGCGTCGAAGCAGGCTTTGGTGCTTGAAACGCCAATAATACCCTTAGAGACTCTAATTACCCCCATAAACCCAATAAAGCCCTGAATCACCCCCTAAAACCGAAACTATTAAAAATAATCACTGCTATCACGTATAAAAAAGCGGAATATAGGTTATTTTCGCTTTAAGATAGTATTTTGGAGGGAATGAAATGGCTACACAAAAATTGCTTCCTTTAGCGGCTATGGAAAAGATTCTGAAGAACTGCGGTGCAGAACGAGCTTCAGACAAGGCCAAAGCAGCTCTGAAGGATGTCATCGAGGACATAGCCAGCGAGATCGGTGAACGTGCCGTGAAGCTTGCAGTGCATTCAGGACGCGTCACTGTAAAAGCAAGCGATGTCAAGCTGGCTGCAAAGTATTAATCATTTTTACCTATTTGATTGAGTTCACATAGGGGGGTGTTAACATGGTACCTGATGGTGATAATTGGGATGATGATGGGTACGGCGAGTCTGACGAAGATAATGAGGAAGAATAGGTCAAAGACTAACATTTATATACAACTTCAAAATCCCGAATACTAAGATGGGTTCAAGATTCTATAGCAAAAGACAGACCAAGAAAAGGCCTAAGAAAGGCGAGGGACTACCTCCAAGGCCTAAGGCATTCAAGTCTGAGGCAGCTGCAAAAGCATGGGCTGAGACAAATAGCCTGAAGGGCTTCAAGGTCGATCAGATAGCAGATAAGAAGTTCAAGGTCAGGAGCCGTTCCTGATTCTACAGTTTTTTCTCTACAGCAGCACTTTCTAGTTAACAATACAGAAAAAAAAGAAAAAAATTCAATATTTTATGCTCTCACTTCTTGCCTTTTCCTGCGACCATGACCATAGCAATCACCAAAGGCACTGCAACAACCCCCCCAAAAACAGAAAGAAAAGCGGCAGGACAAAGAAAACTATTAAAAGGAAGAAGAGATAACCTCACAGTATACACAGTAGTGATCAAGTGGTACTTTGCGTAGCAAAGGTTTACGCAAAGCGCAAAACGATTCGACCCTCCCAAGGCAGCGGAAAAACAGGTTTTCCTGGTCTCTCTGCTGTCGCAGAGAGGTCGCTACCCGGGTTCGAATTGCTTTGATGCACGGATGTCCCGGCTACTGTATATGATAAAGGCATTTCATCGATGAGTTCACAAGTCGATTAAATGTCTTTTCGTATGTTCAATGATCCCGATGAGCTTGCGAGTCGGGATTATTTTTATATTCCAAAAAAAAGAGGCCCATATGATAACCTGGATAATTGTAATAGCAGCATTCATCATCGCAGTAGCTCATTTCATAAACGAAGAGTTCTACATACGCCTGACTAAAGAGGCATTCTACCACCCTTCGATATCATTCTCTGCAGGAGTATCGATAACATATGTCCTTCTTGAGATGTTCCCTGAGTTCAGCATAGGCGTCAGGGCACAGGGCAATTACCTGTTCATCTTTCTCCTTACAGGTTTTGTGATTGTCCATCTGATTGAGAAGTATATCTATCAACACTCATCCGGAAAGAAGACAGATGATAATCTTCAGCTTGAGGGTACAGTGCTTTCATTCATCTATCATCTGGTGATAGGCATCTTGATGGTGAGCCTTTTCAAGATGAGTTTCTCTGATGGGATGCTGTTCTTCATTGCAGTCGCGCTTCACACCTCGACAAATGCGCTTCCGGTAGACACCACATTGCATCTTGGCGGAAGGATCATAATGGCATCCTCCACCCCACTAGGTGCGCTGTTCGCGATCGTGTTCATCCCTATGATGACTGCGACTGCATTCTATGCTCTTATGGGTCTTGTGACCGGAGCGCTCCTTTTCACTGTAGTGAGACACAACATACCATCGACAAAAGAGAGTCGACCAGTCTTCTTTATAATTGGAGTTGTAGTTTACACTCTTGTGATACTCGCCATTTAAACCCGATTACCATGTGTTTAAATACCACAATGAAAAATTTATAAAGGAGTTCTGACCTTTGAACTATTGAAAATGGGGATTATTGACTGGTTCAAAGACAGGTTAAGCGGCGAGGAAGATGTACAGGAAGAAGTACGCGGCTGCGACAGGTGTGGTTTCGAGTACCCTGAGCATTCTATGGTAATATCCGGAGAGTCTCTCTACTGCGGAGAGTGCAATGACATAAGGAAGAGGGAGCTCACTGAGATGGAATTCAAGAAGAAACAGGAAGCGGTTGTCCAGAGGGTCAAGTTCTACTGCTATGACTGTAAATTCAATTTCTCAAGGAAAAAGGATTTCCCCATA
>JAUVBP010000092.1 GCA_030591125.1 Candidatus Woesearchaeota archaeon
TATGTCAGAATCATGCACGAGCAGACGGGTGTTCTGGGTAAGATGATATGAAGTGTTCCAGTCAGTGCAGTTCCCTGTGTCGACGCACAGCTCATTGAACCTTGTATCGTTCATATATTCAAGATAAAAATAGTAATCTTTTGTCGTGTGGATGTAGCCACGCCTCTCTTCATAAGACCACGAGTTGAAATTTGACAGCTTGGTCAGATTGATCCGCGCACCACCATCAGTCAGCCCGACATTGGTGACGTTCGCCGCAGTCCATCCTGCAGGATATCCCTGCGTCACAAGAGTGCTCGATATGGTCTTCGACTCTGATACAAGCGAAGACATCAGCGCGTCATCAGTATACTGCGTGTGCTCCACGTAATAGAAATATGCTGTGATGACAACTACGAATATCAACACACCTATCATGAAATCAGTGTACCATACCTGGGCTCTATTGGACTGCATCTTATCGTCACGTATTAAGCTCTATATTCCCATCAATCTTCTTGATGACATTATTCCCCTTCTGCACATCGCCACTATATGTCGGGACAGAAACGCTGTACTCAGCACCCGCACTTGCGAACATAAGAGATGAACTATCACTTGTTATGTTATACTCAAGACCATCGATCGTGAGAGGGACAAAAAAAGAACGCTGATACCCATCATCAAGCGCAGCTGCAAGGTTCAGCTCAGACTTCACAGTCAAGGCCACGTCCTTCATCCTGAAATAATCAGTGTCGCTCTGGACCTCGCTGAAATTTTCGCTGACAAATGCTGTAAAGACAAGCATGGCTGCAAAGAGGATGCCTACCAGAAGCACGAACTCGAACGCCACCTGCCCTTTTGGATCAGTCAGAGATCTCAACATAGCTCCCTCTAGACCTCACGTTTATGTTATGATAACCCGAATGTGTGTTGAGGGTGCCCTGTATAGGGATAGAAGTGTAGATGACTATGTGATCAAAACCGTTCTTGGTGTTCATTATGAACGTCACCTCATTGTTCCCTATCGTGATATTGGCTATGTTCTTAGGGAAATAAGTCCGTATGCGGGTCCTTGATGGCTCACCAAGATAGTACATAGCCTCTGCAGAATCACTCACTTTCAACGCAATCTTCTGGATCTGATTAGAGACAATCTCATCCTCAGTACGGTCAGCGTAAGAATAGAAGATGATGAGCATAGGTATGACCATGACAGTGATGAATCCAACTATCACAAGATACTCCATAGAAACCTGAGCTTTCTTACCTCTAAACACTATAACTATTCACCCCTTTTAAACGTCGTACTGACTAATAATAAGCCCAATATCGGGGACTTGAGTATTTAAAGTTAACGTATTGGAAAGCCTTAAAAACCGTGTAAAGGATGAGTTTATGCCAAAAAGGCCTTTTCTAGCAAAACCTGCAATATCAAAGCCTGCTTCGGCGTTGGACACGCCTCAGGACGCCGCCGCATGCCTGATTCTGACATGCGTTGAGGTTCGCCGAAGGCGTACCCTGTTTATTGATTGTTTTTGTAGACTGTTTGCATGCTACCTTGGCGTCACCGGCTTTGATATTCCAGTAATTGTAACATTTGCTAAAATTAATAAAGGAATTAGTAGGTCAGAGCGATATGACACTCATATGCGGGATTGACGAAGCAGGAAGAGGTCCTGTGATAGGGCCCTTGGTCACCTGCGGCGTAGTCGTTGATGAAGAAGGAGAGAAAGAGCTGACTGCATTAGGGGTCACTGATTCTAAACTGATACTGCCGAAAAAGCGGGAAAAGCTGATGGAGCAGATAATAAAGATCGCCAAGGCATATGAAGTCGTGATACTTTCGCCAAAAGACATCGATGCAGCACTCGCGGATCCAGGCACGAACCTCAACTGGCTGGAAGCAGACACCACTGCACAGATCATCAACAAGCTGAAGCCGGAAAGAGCGATAGTGGATTGTCCGAGCAATAACATCGAGGCGTATACTACGTACCTGCGTAAGAAGCTGAATGTGGATTGTGAACTTGTGGTGGAGCATAAGGCAGACCTGAACCACATATCTGCAGCAGCAGGATCGATAATCGCGAAAGTCACCCGGGACAGGGAGATACAGAAGATAAAGGAAGAGATCGGGCAGGAAATAGGAAGCGGATATCCTGCAGACCCGATCACAAAAGCATTCTTAAAAGATAACTACAACAAATATCCTGACATATTCCGCAAGAGCTGGCAGACATACAAGAACGTCGTGGCAAAGAAACAGCAGAAAGGGTTAGGGGATTTCTGAGAAAATAAATAATAAAAAATATCAGTCATCTAGACTGAGCTTCCTTCTCGCAGGCTTCACCCTATCCATCAGCCAGATGATCCCATACATGAAAGGTGTGTCGACTATGGCTATTATCACCTTCACCACCCAAGCACCGATTATCACAGGCACTACAGGGAACACGCCGTAGAATGCCAGGAAGGAAAATATCACTGAGTCTATCAGCTGGCTCACTATCGTAGATGCGTTGTTGCGCAGCCAGAGATGCTTCCCTTTCGTAACCTTTTTCCAGAAATGGAATGCCCATACGTCGTGATGCTGGCTGATCAGGTAAGTGAACAACGAGGCTACGACTATCCTTGGAGTCATTCCGAGAACTTTTGCGAACATCACTCCGAACTCTTTCGCGAACGGAGCAGCAGGCCACGATATTGTTATGAATATCGACAGCACCAGCAGCAGGCTCGTGTAGAACCCTGCCCATACCGCAGTCTTTGCGTGATGCTTTCCCCACTTCTCTGACAGGATGTCAGTTATCAGGAATGTCATTGAGAATACGATGACCCCTGCAGGTACTGTGAACCTGCCGAACATCACCATCTTGCTCGCGATGACATTGGCAATCACCATCAGAGAGGCCATTATCGCTATCGGATAGACCACACTGTAGCGTTTACCTAACACTGCAGCAAAGGAAGACACTGCAAGAGTTATCACAATCCATAAAAGTACAACAATAATATTTATCATCCTATCACCCTAAATTCATATATTCTCCATTCGTGTCCCAGATCAAAAGTGGTCTGGGCTATAGTGTAATCAAAACCATAATCACCTGCCAGGCATTCCAGCCTGCCGAAACCAGATCCTTCGCTAAGGTCTGCATGGCACATCATGACCATACCCGCACCAGATAAGTAACCCCGCGCATCAGCGAAGAACCGTTCATGATACTTGAATCCAGGATCAAAAAGACTATGGAACCTGACATCCTCTTCAGGATAATCTACAATCGGGAGGTTAGCAAGGATCAGATCATATGTAACACCTTCAGGGACTCTTGAGAACAAGTCGCTCTGGCATACATTGATCAAATGATCAACACCATTCAGCTCAACATTGTGCCTTGCACACTCTACTGCCACAGTCTCCAGATCCACCGCATCAACCATTGAAGCACCTGCTTTTGCAGCAGCTATCGCCAATATCCCTGTCCCAGTCCCGACATCAAGGACTCGCAAGCCGTCCAGATCAGTTATTTCACTATAGAAGCTGCTTCTAGAGAATTGAGAGTCAGGAGGAAAGACATATGGAAACACATCAATCTTGATGCTTCCGACATCCACCCTATACGTCCCTTCTTCTGCGTTCTTCTTGATATCTGCCATCGTCTTTCTTGGAAGTTCTGGTATTGTTACCATCATGTAGTTGTGAAAAACAGTTAAGAAATATCTTTATTATTTCTCCCAAACAGGAGAATAGCTTTAAATAGTTGGATGTCCTGACAATGCTGATGGAAGCAGAATTAGAGGCACTGGGCCTGTCAAGGAACGAATCCAAGATATACATCTATCTTCTGAAGAAAGGTGCAACAACTACCGGTTCCATAATAAAAGAGACAAGGATAGCAAATTCAAGGGTGTATGAATCATTGAATATGCTTGTGACAAGGGGGATCGTCACATATACAGTCCAGAAGGAAGGAAAGCACTTCCAGGCAGCAGACCCAAAAAAGTTCCTTGCGCTTGAGGAAGAGCGGAAGAAGAGGATCGAGAAGCTCGTCCCGAACCTGGCAAAACTGAAAAATACCGCAGAAGAAGACATCAGCTCTGCAGTCTTTGAGGGATTTGAAGGGTTCAGGACAGCATTGAGGAAGATAGTCGACGACTGCCCTGAAAAAGACCCCATCTACATCATCGGATTCTCACCACAGAGCTATGCATCACAGTCACTGAGGACCGTGCTGAAGAATGTAAACCTGACAAGCCAACAGAAGAAGCACAAGCTGAACGTACTTCTTGATATCGGCGCAAAGAAAACATACGGAAAAGATCGCGAGAATGAACCCAACACAGAAGTCAGGTACATGCCTGAAGGGTTCATAAGCCCTGCTGCAATCGACATAATAGATGGGTATGTCTACATATTCATCTGGGAGAAGAAACCCTTTGTCTTCATGATAAAGAGCGAGAAGATAGCGGAAAGCTTCAAGCAATATTTCAAGTTCCTCTGGAGCATGGCAAAAAAATGATACGACCAAACACGAAAAAACAGCGGGTAAGGTGCTTAAAACGTTTGATTTGCTTAAAAACAGAAATCCAAAGCTTTAAATATAAAATTCAAATTTTTTGGGTTCATAGACGTCAAAAATTGAGTGCTGAAGAACAAAAACAGAGGCAGGATAGGTTTCTCAGTGCAACCCAATCACAAAATAAGGTGTTCACATAAATGACTCGGATAAACAAGATGGTCATGCATGGCTTCAAGAGCTTTGCTAAACGGACAGAGATCATGTTCGGACCCGAGTTCAACTGCGTCCTAGGACCTAATGGGTCAGGAAAGAGCAACATCCTGGATGCATTGTGTTTCGTTCTCGGTAAGAGTTCTGCCAAGTCAATGAGAGTGGAGAAGAGCGCAAACCTCATCTACAATGGAGGCAAGACAAAGAAACCCTCCCCTTCTGCAGAAGTCTCTATCTACTTCGACAACTCACACCAGATATTCCCTACCGATGCACCTGAGGTCAAGATAACCAGACTGGTCAAGAAGACAGGGCAGGGAGTGTACAAGATCAATGATGAGACAAGGACAAGGGCGCAGATACTTGAGCTATTGTCTCTTGCAAAGATCAACCCTGACGGGTACAACATAATACTCCAAGGAGACATAATCAAGCTCATAGACATGACCCCGACTGAAAGACGGCAGATAATCGAAGAGATAGCAGGCATATCCATCTATGAGGATAAGAAGAATA
>JAUVBP010000217.1 GCA_030591125.1 Candidatus Woesearchaeota archaeon
AAATATTTTCATTTAAATAAGCAAGTGTAAATGTCTATATGCCCAATATTGAAGACTATATGCCCAATATATTGAAGACAATATTACCCCAAAAATAAGTGAGCAGGAATGCAAGAAGGAAACTTGGGACAAAAGGTATGCCATACTTGACCAGGACCCTTCTCACCTTTCCCTTCTTCTTCAACCTGATGAGCCTCTTTATCTGCGACAGCTCAATACCCAGATCCTTCGGCCCGCAGATCCTTTTACCCCCGACAACAACATCCTCCACGACCCAGTCGCCCTCTGTCAGTCTCTCAGGAGATACCCACTTTATCATAGAAGCGGCCTCTACAGCCTTGAGATATACAAACATATAGAATGTCAGCAAGAGCATCCCTGCAAGGATCACCATAGATATCTTGAGATGAACAGGAAGGGATAGGGAAATGACAAGAAGAACCACTGTGGCTATCCAAACAGCCCACTTCTCACGCCTCTTCGCCCTGAAACGCTTATTGAACTCTTTTGTGAAACGTCGCCAGTCCCGCGCCACAAGATATATGCTGAAAAGTATGCCGAATACGGCACCACATATCACTATATTGATGATAAAACCTATCAAGAATGCGTCAATGCTCAGCTCAAGGCCGATCAGCGCTCCAAGACCCATCACCATCTTGGCATCACCACCACCCCACTGACCACCATAGAACATGACCAATGCGATGATAAAGAACGCTCCCAGGCCAAAAAGACCTTCAATCAGGTAGCTGGCATCCTGGTATGCCACGCTAAATATGATCCTCAGCCCTATACCTATGAATATCAGCCCGTAATTGAGCCAATCAGGCACCTCTCTGACCTTAAAATCAGTATATGTGCCTATCAGAAGAGCTATCAGGACTATGATGAATATTATAGATTCAGCTACCATAGCCCTCCCAAACGACAAAATTTATAAATAATTTGTGTTGTTATTCTTGAATAGAAAAAGAGTTGGGTGTGCGGAACGTAGGCACACATAAAGATAATCCCGATTCGCGAGCTCATCAGGGATTATCGAACTTGTAAAAAGGTAAAATACCTATTCTCAGGCTCATCAGGCATTTTACCTTTATCACAAGGGAGGTCACACTCTTGCTAGAATTCATAGCCAACCAATTAAGGAAGAAAGGAGTCAATCCAGACAAGGCAAAGATGCCTAAGCATATAGCCATGACAGTCGGAGGACTGGGCAGATGGTCAAAGAAGACTGGCGAGGGCCGGAAGGAGGCACACAAGAGAGCATTCAAGAAAGTCGAGGAGATCATAAGATACCAGCTCTGCTTTGATGTACCAATAACCACCCTATATCTGATAAACTCCCAGGTCAACAAGGCAAAAGATTTCACCGAGACCATGGACGCGCTCGCAGAGTTCTTCAAGGAACTCCTGCAGAATAAGGACATCTTCAGGAGCAAGATCAAGGTATCCATACTCGGCAAGTGGTATGACCTGCCCAGCAGGGTCGTAGAGCCGATGAAACGGGTCATCGATGAGACCAAAGATTATGATAACTTCTTCCTCAACCTGTGCATCAATTATGACGGAAAAGAAGAGATTGTCGACGCCTGCAGGATAATAGTCAGGAAAGCGCTCATAGAGAAGACTGACGTCGACGCGATAGACCAGGAGATGATGAAGGATAACATCTATTCATCATACTTCCTGCCGCCAGACCTGATCATCAAGACAGGCACAGGAAAGAGGCTGCACGGATTCCTGCTATGGGACTCTACACACGCACTCATCTATTTCTCAGGGATACTTTGGCTGGAGTTCAAGGAAAAAGATTTCATCAAGGCCATCAATTATTATCAGGTCAACAAGAATCGTCCATGAAGAAGTGACTTAACAGCACAACATTTATAAACAAAAATAGCTGTGAGTCTTGTATGGAAAAGAGGCTGAACCTTCTTGTAGCGGTCATAGCAGTAGTCTTATTCCTCTCCGCAGCAGGCTGCATGGGAGGTATCGTAGTATCAAAGACCACTGAAGATATCGATAAGTCAACCAGGCTAGTGACTACCCTGGTCATGGAGGATGCAGAGACTAACTACACTGAAACAGAACTGCAATACCTCAAGGATGGACAGCTGTTCAAACTTCCATTCCCTACAAAACTCAGACCCGCACTTGACTATCTGCGAGCGAACGCAAAACCGACCGACAATATCCTCAGCTGGTGGGACAATGGCCACATACTCAGAGGGTACGCCAGAAGAGAGCCGATAGTATACACACCAGCATATTCACTCCTTGAGACAGTAAGAGGAAACGAGTGGGATGTGAATGCTCTAGGTCAGTTCTCAAGCGAAGATGACCTAAGAAACGTCGCTTATGCACTGCTGGCCGACAGCCCTAAGATAACAATAAGCATCATGAAGAGATACGATGCACAGTGGACTTTTGTACCTAAGATAGACCAGAAGAAAGTATATGGCATGGCAATGATACTTGAGGAGAACCTTGAAAATTACATAGATGAGCTTGGAGACCCGAAGGCGGCAGTACGGCACAAGCTCCTTTTCAAGATGTCAGACGGCTGGTCAATCAAGGGCTTTGAACTGATGTATGAGGATGAT
>JAUVBP010000005.1 GCA_030591125.1 Candidatus Woesearchaeota archaeon
AGCACGGTCTGCACTTCAGGCCTCTTGAGGACCTCATTTATCGCACCCTCATCACATGAGGAGCAGGTCGCGAATACGATCTTCTTCTTGAGCTCTGCATCCTTAAGGTTCTTCATCAGCTCATCTTTCCAGAATGCAGGGCTGGCGACTATGATATTGGCGACTCCGTGGCGTGCGGAATACTCCTGTAGTGCCTTGATTATTTCCTCATAGAAGTTCTTGGTGGGCTGTTTGACATCTGCCTTCTTCTCTACATCACCTTTGAGATTGACCAGGATTTCAAAGCCATATTTCTTCATCAGTGCTATGTATGCCTCTTCCCTGTCGAACACGCAGATGAGGGTATCTGGTTTCTTCTCTTTTGCAGATTCATCAAGCCTCTGCTTGTGGTACTTGAACCACTCAGGCTTTATCAGTTTGATCTGTGTCCCTTCATCTACATTGAATGTGTGGTATGATCCTTTAGGGATATCTTCCTTTCCTTCTGCTACCTTGCCAGATACCCGCAATATATTGGAGTACTTATGGAACTCTACTTTTTCAACTTCAATCTTGAGGAAGACAGGTTTCTTGACTATCTTCTGTGACCTGTCGTCCTCTCCACCTATCTTGATCTTCCTGAACGTTCTGCCTTCTACTGTATCTCCTGGATCGATGATTGTTGAGAGGCACCATTGGTCATCCAGGTTCTCAACAATCAGCTTTGCTTCGTTCTTGTGAAAGTTTAAAATTTTCATTGTATACGCCCTAAAAACGTGTTTTTCGGTGTTTCAAATAGAAAGACATAAATATATAAAGATATTTATTTTGGCCTATAGAAAGCATATTCGGCAGTATGTCACTATGTGCTCCGTATAAAAAGGTGGACGCCCAAATGTTCAGAGAATACCCCCCCAAAAAGAGAGTCCTTTCCAGAAAAGCCCAGGATGCTGGAAACGCAGCGACTCTTATCGCAGTCATCGCACTTCTTATCATATTTTACTTGCTCTTCATCCCTCCAAGTTTCAGGGATCAGATACTTGAGGGCAATGATACTTCTGATGGCGGTTCAGCTGCCACAGGCTCTAATGCTACAATACTACGGTCCAGTCCAGGAACCCTGTCAAAGATATCTTCAGAGGAGATAGAGCATAACGTCCCTTCTGTGGTGCTCTATTCAAAGACAGAGGCGAAGGTGCTAGACTCTTTTCCTTCGGCTCTTGCCAAGAGGTCAGTTTTTGGTTCTAAGCCTGCTTCTATCCAGTTCACGATCGATGATCTTACCAATACTGAAGAGGTATTACTTTCATTCCTTGATAAGAAGCGGAAAGGTGCTCTTATAGTAAAGGCTAATGGGAATGAGATATTCCGGAACGAGATAACATCAGAGAATCCTGCTCCGATAAGGATAAACAAGAAGTTCCTTATCCAGGGGTCTAACCAGATTGACTTTGAGGCTGAGAGTGTAGGCATCAGGTTCTGGCGGGTCAATAGGCACCAGCTTGAGAACCTCCAGCTGACTGCAGATGTGAGTGACGTCTCAAGGCAGATGAGCAGGAACATCCTGATAGTCTCTGCGACTGAGAAGGCGAACGTGAAGCGCGCGATACTTCGTTTTACCCCTGACTGTGTGATCGGGAAGACTGGCAAGCTCAATGTTTTGATCAACCAGCATTCTATCTACTATTCCGTGCCTGATTGTGGGGGAAGGATAGCGATTGAGTTCACGCCTGACGTCTTGCGTGAGGGTGAGAACACGATTGTCTTTGACAGTGAACAGGGTAGCTACCTGATTGACCTGATACGGATAACTTCAGAGTTGAAGGACGTGATGCAGCCTGCATATTATTTTGAAGTGGGTCCTGAGTTGATGACTGATGTGAGGACTGGCCATAAGGATATACTCCTTGAGTTGACTTTCACAGAAGGTAAGGAGCAGAAGTCAGGCGCGCTCAACATCAACGGTAGGGAGACAGGAATATTCCAGACCGAGAGGGTATACTCCAAGAACATCAATGATTATGTCATAGAGGGCAACAACGCCATCAAGATACTTCCTGATACTGTGCTTGAGATCGTGAGCATGGATGTGATCCAGAAGTAAGATAGTGATCGTGAAATCCTATCCTGAGTTTCATTTTACGCGTGTAATAACTAAAACTTGCAAATATGCAATTTTTGGGATTAACGCTGACAGGCATATACGCCTGTCTGCGTAAATAAAAAAGAGGTGACAGTAGTTCTGATGCACTTACGACAGTTTCCACGAATTCTGAAGCGGTTACATTCTGATAAGAGAGCTATTGTTCCGGTTATTGCAGCGGTAGCCAGGGGTTTGGCTGTTGCGGGAAAGGGTGCTGCTAAAGGTGCCGCAGCTGCTGGCCGTGCAGCAGGTAAAGCTGCTGGCAAGGTCGCTTCAAGATTAAGTAAGGGTGCAGCTAAAGCAGGGCAGGCTGCAGAGCAGACGGCTGTCAAGACAGAACAGGTTGCTGCAAGTGCTACAGCGGGCGGGACTGCAGGTGGTGCTGTAGGAGCCGCGTCAAAGGCTGCATCTGCCACAAGTGCAGAAGCCAAGTTTTCACAGACAGTCACCGAAAAGATGTCTTCTATGAACAAGCAGCTTGGTCAGATAGGTAATGTTGCAGGAGGAGCACCCGGACAGCCTGCGCAGGTGCCTGGTGAGATTAAGATAGATGTGCCGAAGCAGGAGCCGGCAGAAGCACAATCCCCATCTACAACATTTCAGCAACCCAGTTCTCAGGGAGCACCACCCGAAGGTGCAGTTGACCCAGCAACAGGAGGTCGTTTAAATGCGGCAGGCAAATTTATCAAAAAAGGGGCATTGGGCGGAGCTAAACTTGGAGCCAGAGGCATTGGCGCTTTTGGCAAGAAGATGTTTGAGCAAGGAGAGGGGGGTCACTCGCCTAATATAGCAACTACCCTGGTTACTGTTGCAGGGGTACTTGTATCGCTTCTGACATTCAATTCATCAGGGATATCTGGTGTTATGAAGATCCTTCCTTTCGTTTTATTCATAATATCTATGGCCATGATAATTTTCAGCATGGGTAAGAGCGTGCCTGGTTGGGTCATTCTTATAGCCACTTCAGGTTTTTGGGTATACAGCTCCTCGGGTATGGCAGGACTTCCTGCATTGATACCTCTTTTTCTTGTGCTTGCAGGCATCATCCTGCTTGATAAGACAAAAGAGCATAGAGGTATGGGTAGCTGGTTTGTTTTGGTTGCAATATTTACCTTGGCGTTCTACCTGTTTATGATATACACAGCACCCTATGCTACGGCTGCAATATCCGAAGGAGGAGGCGCATTTCAGTTGGCTTCTGAATCTGCTGAGGAGACTGCTAAGGTCGGAAGTAAGGGTGGAACAAGCGCCCTACAGAAGGCTATCCAGTCATTCAATAAGCAGAAGGCTGCAGCCACTGGTCAGCGTGTCGAAGGAGAGGTAGATACGAAAGCACAGGAGGATGCCAAGCTTGAATTGCTTGATGATTTCCTTGAGAATCCCAAGACCGTCAATGAGAACCTGTTGGATTTCCTTGAGATGCGCGCCAGGGTAATGGCTTTTGATGCAAAGACCGAGATACATGTGGCAGTCACCTGTCATCTTCAGTCCGAGGAAGAGGCAGCAGAGTGGAGACGGACATATTCTACTGCAAGGAGGGGAGGCCTGAACAAGAACCCAGGGTCTATCCAGAATGTGGACCCTGGTGAGATAACTGGCAAGGACTTCACTAAAAAATTGATATGCACTCCGGATATCAAGGCGCATAATCAGGCAAGGAATGAAAAGACTGATTGCGGAGATTATATCGTGACGATATCTGCTCAGGCAGACCACCTTAGGACAGATGCGCAGCTGCAGAATTACATACTTGATGAAAAGACATATGAGCAGGCACTTTACAACTATGCTGAGGCAAAGGATACGACTTTATCCTATAAGGAACGTCTTTCAGCAACAAAGAAGATATTTCCTGAAGTTGAGGGTTACAAGTCTAAGTCATATGTCGGCCCTATAAAGGTCACTATGTCTACGCTTGAGTCGCCTTTGATACCTATAAGTGACCGAGGGACCAACCTTGCATTGACTGTAGCTGTGGAAAACAATGCTGATGGTTGGCTTCGAGGAATAAATGACTTGGAGATAACAATACCTGCTTCACTCTCACCGAGAATGGATGCTTGCAGAGGTTGGAAATCTGAAGGTAATAAGTTGATCCTTACAGAGACATATCTGAAGACTGTTGATTTTGAGGCAGTCCCTAAAGGCGAGCAGGCAGTTTTCCCTTCATGTCCTCTTGTCCCTATAGACCTGGCAGGGCTTACAGAACCTTCGCAGGTCGAATTCCTTGCGATGGTGGATTATAATTACATCATACAGAAGCCTTATGATATTGAGGTCAGGAACGAGACAGGTGGCAAGTGCGTAAAGAAGAAAAAATGAACCGCCAAGGTTTAAGTTTTGGTGCTAAAATGGATACAAAAAATAAAAACTCGATTGCATTGGTTGCTGTACTGGCATTGGTTCTGCTGATGTTGGTAGGTTGCGGTTTCCAAAAAGGGAGCGGTAGCGATATAGAGAGCTATGATTTCCGCAGAGGTTCTGACGGGATATCGATGAAGTTTGCTGAAGGACTGCCTCCTGATCTGCTTTACATAGGCACAGACTTCAGCACCGGTCTGAAGCTGAAGAATCTTGGTGCATATGATGTTGATACAAAGGCCACATTGAAGATCACTATGCCTGATATGACTGCTTTCCAGTTCAATGATGGTAATGAACAGCAGGTAACACTCAACGGTAAATCGTTATATATCCGGGAAGGTGAAGAGAACATGTTCATATTTCCTATGAAAGCACTATGTTTTCCAGGTTATAATGGGCCGGATGATTTTATCCTGAAGAATTATTCTCGTAAGATGAAAGCCAGTCTCTGCTATTATTATGAGACCACTGCTAATTCGGACATATGTATTGACACGCTTCATTACATGCGTCAACCTCATGAGAAGATTGAGTGTTCCATGAAGGATGCTGCTCTCTCCGGAGGGCAGGGAGGTCCTGTAGGTGTCACACGCATAGCTCCTCAGATAATCCCTCAGTCCGCTGAAGAGGTTCTTGTGCAGTTGAGCATATCTTTCAAGAAGCTGAAAGGTTCAGACCATAAGATATTCAACCCCGGCAAGACTTGCGGGGATCTTAAAGGTCAGAACGATGTTGCCATCCAGGTGGAGATGGGTGGTCAGCCTTTGACCTGTGAGCCTTCAACAATCAAGCTTAAGGACAAGGATTCAGTAGGTACTGTGTGCAAAAGACGCGTTGCGGTGAATATGGGTGCGTTCTCATCCCCAGTCACTGTAAACATGAGATACCAGGTACAGCAGTCTTTGCTGAAGCAGCTTACTGTACAGCCGCCTCCAGGAGGGACTGATTGCAGCTCTTTAAGCTGATTTTAGGCATCATTTTCACCGAAAAGTATTTATATGCTAAAACAGAAGATTCATTACTGAAAGAGGCGTAAAAAGATGGTAAACAATAAGATGATGGTCGCTTTGGCGTTTTCTCTGATAGCGTTGATGCTTACAGGCTGCGGTTTCCAGTCAGGGACCGATGGGCCTCCTGTTTCTGCAGAGTTTACAGCCACAGGTACAGAAGGTATTGTGATGAAGTTTTTGCCTGATCAACCGCCATCTAAAGTATACACCGGTTCACCTATTAATTTCATTGTGGAACTTAGGAACAGGGGAACTCATGATGTACAGAACGGCATGTTCTATCTTACGGGTTTTGATCCTGGGATAATCACAGGAATGCCTCTATATAAGGACTTGGAAGGGACATTGGAAGGTAAGTCTCAGTATAATCCTGAAGGAGGTTACACTACATTGGAATTCGCAAGTTCTACTATAACGCTGCCTTCTGCCATGCCGAATTACAAGCCTACTTTCATGCTGACTGCGTGTTACAACTATAGGACTGCTGCAACGCCATTGGTGTGTGTAGATTCAAATCCTCTTGACACATCTTCAGATAAGGCGTGTAGGGTACAGAAAGTCTACTCAACAGGTAGTCAGGGAGCTCCTGTCTCTGTACAGAGCATCGAATCTGAGGCTCGACCTAATGGTATGTATTTCAGGATCCATGTGGCTAACACTGCAGGAGGCACGGACCAGGCCAGCGGTACTGTTTTTGATACTGGTGCGATGGGAAGCTGCCCTGGGGGACTCCAGTATACTGATCTCAATATTGTAACATACACTATATCAATCTCTAGCAGTGTCCTGGATTGTAATCCTAAGAGCCCGCTCAGGCTGGTCAACAATAAAGGGACAATATTCTGTAGCTATATTCCGTCTGCTTTACCTGCTTACCAGACCCCTCTTGAGATTGAGCTGAACTATGGCTATAAGAGTTCGACAAGTAAAGTAGTAAATATAGAGAATCTTCACTTCGCTAGATGATTTTCATATATCAGATTCCAAACGGTTAGACAAAGGAGGAAAATAAAAATGAGGAAAGCAATCCTGATGACATTCATTGTATTTATGCTGGTCTTTGCAGTTGGCTGTGACCAAGGTGAGCAGCAGCAGGGTGCTGTAGGTTCTAAATTCGTCGGAGGCAACGACGGATTGTCTATGAGCTTTGCACCTGGTTCGCTTCCTGATAAGGTGCTTGATAAGGATCAGCCTTTCGGTGTGAGCATAGTTGTGACAAACAAAGGGGATCATACCATAGATAATGGAGTTGATGCTACGGTAAAGATAACTGGTATCGATCCTGCTGATTTCGGTGTGAGCGCAGCAGACCTTGTTCAGGACAGCGTATCTCAGATCCGCGGAGCACAGAAGGATCTGGATGGGAACACGATACAAGGAGAGACTGTCAGCTATGATTTCCCTTCAAGCGGGGCGACATTGGCGCACCAGAAGAGTATTGCGGGTTCTGTGACATATAATGTCCGTGCTGACCTCTGCTACAAGTATGGTACTGTTGCAAATACAAAGCTTTGCGTGCTTGAGGATATCCTCGGGACACAGGGTGGCGGAAGTAAGCTTTGCGCAATAAATGAAGATAAGCCTGTAGATAACTCAGGAGCTCCTGTCCAGGTGGCTTCATTGAGAGAGTCTGTATCTTCTGCTAACAAGGTCGCATTCGTGGTCAAGCTTAGGCACGTCGGATCAGGTACTGTTCACGAGCAGGGAAGTGAATGTAACAAAGACTTCCAGCAGAAGGACAAGGTCCATGTCAAGATTGATACAGGGATATCTGATGGACTTAGCTGTTCTGGATTACAGGACGGGACAGAGTCCGGATCAGTCTATGAAGGTGACGCACAGCTCTTGAACGGCGAGAGAGAGGTCAGGTGCACACAGACGATCAATAACCCTACAGACCTTGAGAAACTGGTTACTGTCGAGCTTTCATATGATTACAACCAGTACATCGAGAAGAAACTTGAGGTCCAGCACGTAGGCGGATAAATAATTTATAATTTTTTACTTTTTATTTCTCTTTATTCTTTTTGTTAAACTTACCTCTCTGATTGTAGCTTTAGTTCCAGCACCCCTGCTTAGCGAGCTCACAGATTCTAAAGCAGACACTATCGCAGTTCAGTCGAAATGTGACGCTTATAGGCGCGTAGCGAGCGCAGTGGTGCTGAAACAGAATTAAGTCAGATATCTTTATGTTTTTATTGGATGTTCAGCTTCACAAAAGCCTTATCGACATCACTTTTAGAATACCCTGAGCTGTGCAACGAATGGCGTATAGAATCATGATTGTCTCCGTGGTCAAGTGCCAACTCCACCAATGGCAGGATCTCATCAACTCTTGATGGTGTATTTTCATCCTCTACTTCAGGAGGTTCTGGGACTTCTGCCATGCTGAATGCAGCATCACTGTCGCTTATAGCAGATTGCGGTTCTTCTTCAGGCATGCCTAGATTCAAGTCCTCTGGAGGTAAGTCATCATCACCTGGCGGAGGTGGTATTGTTGAGAATTGTGATGTGTCTGGTTTTGTGAGTATGAGATCTTTCATCTTCTTGTTGAATTCAGTTATCATGTCTGTCTCTTTCTTGAATTTCTCGTTCATGGCAAGTTTGTACTGGTCTCGTTCTGCCCGTAGAGCGGATATTGTCGTGTTCAGGGTGGCGACTTTCTTTGCATGGTGCCTTATGACCCACGATTTCTTCTCCTCTTCTGCATTACGTAATCCATCGACAGCAGTAAGATACTCCTGTTTCTGCTTTTCGAGAAGTGCATCTTTGTTGGCGACCGATTCTTCTGCCTGCTGTGTGGTCTCTTTGTTACGCATGAGCTCATAGAGGAGCTTCTGGTTCTGATCATTTGTCGAGAATACTCTGCCTTCGATGGCCTTTATCTTGTTGTCAAGCGAGAATATCTGTTTCTTGTACTCTTCTGTCTCCTTGTCCATGACCTTGTTCTGAGCTTCGAGGTCATTCATCCGCAATGTGTTTGTATTGAGCTTGTCTTTGAGAACCTTGATGAGTGTGTCTTTCTCTGTCACCTGTTTTTTCAGGGCATCATTATATTGGCTCATGGATTCGAACTGCTTCTTGTTGTCTACAAGGTCCTTGAGCAGCTCAATCTTCTTCTCCTGCTCATCGACTCTCTGTTTCAGCTGGGCAGGTGTGTCTGGTTCCTTGACAATCTCTTCTCCGATAGGCTTGAAATCATCTATGAGTTCGCTTATCAGGTGTCTTTTCTCGTCAAGTTCGGTCTGTAGGCTCTGGAGAGCATCTTTTGCATCAGATTCGAATTTTGGATCCGGCACTTTCAGCGGACTTTCTTTAGAAACAGTAGTTCTAGCTCTCTTCTCGACAGGGTTGATAGTGTCTTGTTCTGCCATGTTCCCTCTTTTTTTTACGCGCAGAAGCGCGTATGTACTGATGTGGATCCGCTTTATCTCAAGATTCGGACCCGGTAAGTGCCACATGGGCCAGGAATGCTTCGAGCTGTATGAACTCATCGCTCCCTTCGGTCATCCTGAACTCTGTCTCTCCGCATTTTTCGACTAGAGACATCTTTTTCCTTCCTTCTAGTTCAAGATTATATATCTCTTTCTGTGTCTGTCTGATCACATCAAGGCCCGATAGGCCATAGTTCAGCATCACATCGAGCAGTTTCTCTCTTGATTTGATGAATTCATTCTTCAATGCGAGCTCAAGAACATCTTTTATCTCTTTAGGCCTTGCTACAGAAGCGAGAGAGTATATCACTTCTTCAGTGATGTCTTTGCTTATCACTGCCGCGCTCTGCAGTATGTTCTCTACCCTTCTGCAATCTCCTTCTGATATGGTGTATAATGCGGTTATTGCAGGATCATCGATCTTGAGTCCCTCGTTGGATGATATCTTCTTGATCAGTTTGGTGATATCTTCCTGTGGAAGCGGCCTGAACCTGAAGATTGCGCATCTTGACTGGATAGGGTCTATGATTTTGCTGCTGTAGTTTGCTGATAGTATGAACCTGCATGTCTGAGTGTAGTTCTCCATTGTCCTTCTGAGAGCTTGCTGTGCCTCTCTTGTCAGTGCATCACACTCATCAAGGTATATTATCTTGAATGGGACGTCACCTATGGCCCTGGTCCTTGCGAAGTCTTTGACCTTGTTCCTTATGATATCTATTCCTCTTTCATCCGAAGCATTGAGCTCTAAGAAATTGTTGTGCCATGAATCTTTGAACATCTGTTTTGCTATTACCAGTGAAAGAGATGTCTTTCCGACACCTGCAGGACCTGAGAATAGGAGGTGTGGCAGGTTCTTTCCTTTCACAAATGCCTCCACTCTCTTGACTATCTCATCCTGTCCTAGGACGTCGCTGAACTCATTTGGGCGGTATTTTTCTGTCCAGATAGTGTGTTCCATGCTGGTTTTGATTAAACCCAGAGAAGATATAAATGTTTCTCTTTTAAAAAGGAGGGTAGAACTCGTGGATAATTTATAATTATAAAATGATTTTAGACAATGTCTTCTTCAGCGATGACCATGAAATCTCCGATAGCCATAAGGGCACTGAATGGTATGAGTATGTTGCCTGCCTTGTCTTTCTCAAGCTCTAGCTTCTCGCTGTACGGTGTTGGATTGACCAGTACCATATGTATGAGCTCTCCTGACTTGACTTCAAATACTATGTCTCCTACCTCTCCGAATTTCTTTCCTGTCTTGGATACGACTGTCTTCCCGATCAGTTCCCTTGCGAATCGTTTCTCTTCTTCTGCCATGTTAGCACCTCTTCTGGGAGTTTTTAAGCATGATAATTATAGTCTATGACTTACTCTACAGTAAAAATTACAGACTCATTCAATATATAAATCTTTTTGTTTTCCTCTTTCCGTATTCCTGCTGTAATTGCCATTCTCAGCCGCTTTACGCACTATACTTCTCAGGTTTTAAATTCCTTTATTAAGGGTTGTCCATGAGTTTTTCCACTTCTGTCCGGATGAATCCCGTATCATAGCAGTCTTGGTTGAATTCGCACATATCACATTTTTTATTGTCTTTGATGTGTGCAGGAGGTTCTGTGGATCCTGCTATATCTTTTGATTTTTCTATGAGTTTCTTCATCTCAAGCTCCATGAATGGGTTGAATATTATTTTTCGGGGAGGGTATTCATTGAGGTATCTGACAAATCCGTGATCAGCAACGTTTTCATATTCCTCTTTCATGAGCAGGGAGTATGCAACAAGCTGGAGCTTGTGGTTTGGCCATGCACCTTCTCTCGGTGATGCTCCTGACTTTATCTCGACAGGCACTGTTTTTTCCTTGTATAGCTCAATCCTGTCTACGATGCCTCTCACTCCCAGGCTCTCTGACTCAATCCTTTTTTCAGGGAGTATCTTGGGTGTCACCAGATTCCATAGCTCAGCGCCGAACACTTGATCTGATCCGATGAGTGCCAGGGTATTCTTTGCCCTGTCGGCTGCTTCCTGCTCGACTGCAATCTTTACGCTATCCAGTATTTCTTCTGGTCTCAGGTTGAACTTGCCCAGTCGTTCCTCTTGCGATAATATGGCTTGCTTTGCAGCGTCGACATAAGCTAACCTATACTCATTTTCTATTGTTTCCTTGTCAGTATCTGCGCGTATCGCTTGCACAAGCTCTTTCTCGCAATCTGCAGTCTCCTCAAAGACCTTATGGATGACCGATCCTCTCACCATCACTGCTTTCTCTGGAACTTTCCATTTCAGCACTTTGGTCAGGAAAAGTTTCCTTGGGCAGAATTCACAGGTCATGATGTCTGTTACTGATAACATGCAGTATGAAAAGCGCTCCGGATATAAAAATATGGCTGATGTTTTTTTCGATTATGCTGGATTATGGCCTAAGAGGGTAAACTTTAAATACGGACTGCCCTCCAATCATGTCATGGATGTCGAAGAGAGACTCAACCTTATCCGGGAAGTGGGCGAGGAGATAATCGGTGAAGATGAGCTCCGTAAGATGCTTTCAGACCCTGACTATAAGCCGATCGCTTACGATGGCTTCGAACCATCAGGCCAGATACACATAGCTCAAGGCATATTGCGCGCCATCAACGTCAATAAGATGACCAGGGCAGGAGTGCATTTCAAGTTCTGGGTTGCGGACTGGTTCGCCCTCATGAACAACAAGATGGGCGGAGATCTTGAGAAGATAAAGGTTGTAGGAGAGTATTTCATCGAGGTCTGGAAAGCTTGTGGCATGGACATGGAGAATGTTGAGTTCCTCTGGGCAAGCGATGTCATGGATGATACTGGATACTGGCTTAAGGTGATCAACATAGGAAGGATAAACACTGTCGCCCGCATTACCCGTTGTGCCCAGATAATGGGCAGGAGCGAGAGCGAGAACCTTTCTGCAGCACAGATATTCTATCCTTGCATGCAGTGCGCGGATATATTCCATCTGAACGCTGACATGACCCAGTTAGGCATGGACCAGCGTAAGGTGAATGTCCTTGCACGCGAGGTAGCCCCTAAGATGGGCTTCAAGAAGCCTGTTGTGGTCTCACATCATATGTTGATGGGTCTTGGCGAGCCTCCTAAATCAGACCTTACAGGTGCTGATGCTGCTATTGCCAAGAAGATGTCAAAGTCTAATCCTGATTCTGCGATATTCATGACCGACACTGTCGAAGATGTAGGCCGTAAGATAAAGAAGGCGTTCTGTCCTGAAAAGATAACTGAAGATAACCCTATAATCGATTACTGTAAACATATAATATTCGAGAAATATCCTATAATTGAGATAAAGCGTCCTGAGAAGTATGGGGGCAATATGGACATCCATGGTTATGATGACCTTATCAGCAGGTTCACCTCTGGAGAGCTCCACCCTATGGACCTTAAGCAGGCTGTCGCAGGATATATCAATGAGCTTCTTGAGCCTGTACGGAAGCATTTCCAGGAGAATGCGCATGCAAAGGCTTTGTTTGAAAGAGTTCAGGGTTTTCAGGCAGATAGATGATGATCAGTCGACAGGATTAAGTCGCAGACTTCTTACTTGCTAAGCACTATCACGGTATAGTTCTCATCCAGGAACTTATCCCTGACGCGAGTGATATCTTTCTTACTGACTCGCTTCACGCGTTTGAGGTAATCATCAGCCAGCTTTGCATCTTTTATGAATTCCCATTCTGCAAGACTATCCCCTCGCCGATGCGAGTCCTCTTTCCGTAGGAGCCTGCTGCCGATCATGTGCTCTTTCGCTTCATTGAGCTCCTTCAGTCCGAGGTCATCGAGCTTGGCTATCTCTTCGATGATTATCTTCTTGCAGAGTGCAAGGTTCTTTTTTGCGCAGTTGAGATAGAAGACGAAGAGTCCATAGTCCTTGTTTGACTCGTGCACTGTACCTACGGAGTATGCAAGGCCGCGTTTGACCCGTATCTCAGAATTTATCCTGCCAGAGAGGCCTTTTGAGAAGACTGAAGATATGACGTCCAGGACGACACTGTCCTTATGGAGCCTTGGTATGGTCTTGTACCCGAATACAAAGTATGCCTGGTTGACGTCCTTCTGTTCTTTCTTTACAGTCGGCTTGGTTTCTTTTGGTTCGACAGGCCTCTTGATTGTAGGGAGAGGTCTGCGTTTCATCTTTCCGAAATGTCTTTTCACAAGTTCTGGCAGCCTGCTGAAATCCCCCACTACGCTGAGTATCATGTTGTTTGGCACATACCAGCGATGATAATAATCCTGCATGTCCTTTCTTGTTATTGCACGTACGGTCTGCATCTTTCCATATACGGGATTCTTGGTAGGGTGCTTCTTGAACAGGGTCTTCTCGAACAGCACCCATTGATAGAGCATGGGCTGGTCACCGACCATCTTTATCTCTTCAAGCACGACTTTCCTTTCTTTATCGAGAACGGTCTTGTCGAACGCAGGGTTCTGCATCATGTCGGCCAGGATCTCCATACCTATCTCTATCTTTTTCTTAGGTATCTTGATGTAAAAGAATGTCCGCTCATTTGTGGTGGCCGCATTGAGATCGCCACCAATATTCTCGATCGCTTCACTTATCTGTTTGGCAGTCCTTGTCTTTGTACCCTCAAAGACCATATGTTCCAGGAAGTGTGACATGCCAGCTATGCTGCTGTGCTCATTGTTCGAGCCGGTGCCTATATTGATCTCAATCGCGACAGAATCTGATTCCCTCTTTTCATGCACGACTGTTAAGCCATTCTTCAGTCTGAACTTACGCATGCCAGTGATAAACTATTTATAGTATTAAAAGTTATCGAACCTATCCAGGAGGTGAGTGATGAAATGGGTCTGAAACGATTCCAGAAAGAGATGAAACGACAACGCATAGGTCTTTCTCTGTTCTTCAGCCTTGATGGTGATGATCTTGATCCTAATCTGGTATACTTCACGCAATACACAGGTTTCGGCGTCCTGGCCATAACACAGACAAAGGCAGTCCTTCTTGTACCTGAGATGGAATACACCCGGGCGAAGCGCACAAGCAAGATACGCCCAGTGATAGCAAAGGATAGGCTCATGAAGAGCCTGAAGCAGGTCATACGTTCCAGGCCCAGACGGATCGGCATTGACAAGAACAGGATAAGTCTCAATTTCTACAAGGCGATCAGGAAAGGCCTGAAAGCGAACTATGTTGACATAGCAGACATTTGCCAGCGCCTCAGGGCAGTCAAGACAAAGCAGGAGGTCGCAATAATGAGCAAGGCGTGCAGGATCACAGATGAGATCATGCATGATACTTTCTGGAACTTCAAGAGGTTCAGGACAGAGGCAGAAGTATCTGCTTTTATGTCAAATGAGGTGAACAAGCTTGGACTCACTCTCGCTTTCAAGACAATCGTGGCTTCTGGAAAGAATGCCTGCGAAGCACATCACGAACCAGATACAAAGCCGCTCAAGAAAGGGTTCTGTGTGATCGACTTTGGGGTCCGTCACAAGGGTTATTGCTCAGACATCACGAGGACGCTGTACATCGGCACTCCTTCAGTCAAAGAGATTGAGATGTATTACAAGGTGCTTTCTGTACAGACAACACTCATCAAGCGATGCAGGCCCGGGAAGAGCTTTGTTGAGATAGACCAGGAGGCGCGAGAACTATTCGGCACAAGAGCCAAGTACTTCACGCATCTCATAGGCCATGGTGTAGGTACCGAGATCCATGAGAACCCTAATCC
>JAUVBP010000108.1 GCA_030591125.1 Candidatus Woesearchaeota archaeon
AGATGAGTCCTGCTCCCGCAGTATCATTGGAATCGCCTGACTCTGCAGTACAAGATCCTGTCCAGGAACAGGTCATGCAGCCAGAACCTGTGCAAGAGGCATCTGTGCAGGTGGCATCCGGAAGCATCTCCGATCAGGATAGTGCGCAGAAAGCCATGCAAGGTCTCTTAGATAATATTGAGCAGCAGCAGTCTGAACCAGTTTCACAGGTACAGAAGCTTTCACTTGATACTCCTGAAGTCGTGAAGGAGGAAGCACCTGCAGAGACCGAACAGGTATCAGAAGCGCCTGTCGAAGCATCGGCAGAGACTCCTGTCGAGACTGTCCAGGCAGTCACTGAAGTGGATCATGATGTCAGCCATATAACAACAAAAGTAGATGCGCATGCTGTCAAGATAGATGAACTGCACGGCAAGATCACAAGCCTCATCGCCGAGATGGCCGGACTGAAAGAAGATGTCAGGAAGCTGAAAGAGAACCCTGTCGTGGCGCCACCTCTAAAGCCAAAGGCCGCCAAAGAAGGCCAGACACAATTCAAGCCAGAATCTTCTCCTGTGAAACCTGCAGAAGGCAAACCTAAAGGTGATGGGCATGCAAGGACAGGTAATTTTACGCCTGATGACGTGTCTATGGAGAAGTTCTTCTATTGTGGACCAAGTTAAATAAACAAGAAATAAAATATTTTCGATATTTTTTGACTATTCTTTCTTATGATGCCCGTGTCCATGAGTGTGGTGTTTATGCTCTTTCGGAGCATGCTGTCTCTTCGGCATCGGAGGTTCTTCCGTAGATACCACAATCTCGTTCGACTTTGACTTCTTCTTTGCACCATTCTTCTTGGCGAACTCCACGACAGTAGGCTTGATCACTACATCACCGAAGATGTGCAGCTTGGAAAACACCTTGTACTTTATGATCCGTTCATCACCTGCGGCAATCTCGCCGAACCTATATTCTAGCAAAGTCCCTTCATTCCTGTGGTCATGCATCTTCACAGGGTGCATCGATCCTGAGAAAGAATCCTTCTTCAGATGGACCATGCCCGTGACCCGTTCGACCACACGGATGTTTGTTATGGGTTCATTGCTCCTGTTCTTCAGATATATCACGATGGACATATCCGATATCGCGCCGCCATGCTTGTGGACTGACATGGTCTTCTTCTTGACTATGAGCGGATTTGACATCATCGCCTTGTAGATCAGCAGAGCGATAAGTAATATTGCGATAGGGATCAGCAGCCAATAGTTTGTCTTCAGTATTATCGTCATCGACTGTTCGGGCTCAAGAGACACGTCCCAGGAGAAATATCTTTTTCCTCCTTCTTTCACGATATCAAATTTGGGAGTCGCTTTTGAGAATATCATCTCTTTCAATGACGTCTCAAGCTTCAATGCATCAGACTTGAGCGTATTACCATCATTCGTCACGGTTATCGTACGCTCCTGTCTCAGGAACCCCTTCTTTACCTTCACGTCAGTCCTGAACGGAAGAAGATACTCGACAACCTCAAAGTTATGTCCTTGTGAATAGAATTCTTCTTCTTTATAGTTGACAGTCACGTGCATCTGGTCAGCCTGAGGCTTGACATTGTCCATAAGGATCACTGCGAATGATACTGTCTTTGTATCGCCCTGATCCACTGTGACTGTGATCTTCTCTGAAAGGACCTTGCTGGCAAGCTTTATCTCAATATCTTCCAACAGAAGATCGTTATTGTTCTTGAGCGTCACGAGTACGTTATATGTCCCTCGAGGGTCCATCTGTGCAGGGACAGAGACCTCAACATCAAAGTCTGGCTCTGACGGGATCTTTGGCTCTTCAGCACCTACCCTGATACGCATCACATTGGATATAGTATTGCCGCTGTTCTCAGAACGTACGCTGACCTTGACACCATAGAAACCATGGTCGACATTACCTTTCACGAGCAGGTGAAATTTTCCTTTCTCACCCGGTTCAATTGTCATCTGCTTGTTTATAGGTTCTGGGAGCACCTGGTAAGACCATTTAGGGTCCTCAAGATATAAGAGCTTGTACGTATCCTTCTCTGCACCATTATTCTCGACAACGACGTAAAGGTCTGCATGGTCTTTCACTGGATCAGTTATCTTGTCGGATACATAGTCCATGGTGACAAAGAATGTTGTAGGGGTCACTACCTGTGCATACGCCGCAATGCTTGAGAGCAAGAAAATAGTGATTAGTAGGGTGGGGACTAGGGCTCTTTTTTTCATCTTAGGTACCTCTTACAATAGTTATTACCCAGTGAAAAGTCTATATAAACGTTTCGGTTAAGTATTTTTGGAATGCTGTAGGAATTATGTCCTATGGCAGGGGATATCAAAGAAAACTTTAAATATTGGAAAGCTAAATGATATACATCAAGAGGTGTTTAATAATGTTAGATTGGTTATGGAAAAAGAATGCTACTCCTGTTCCAGAAGAAGTTCCGTCAGATAAATTGAGCCCTCTGAGCAGAAAATACCTTGATTGGAAGACCAGTATGGTAGTGGTCATAGGAGTCCTTCTCGTGTTCACGTTCATCCATACATTCATAACAAACCCTACGATAAGCGGTTATGCAGTAGTTGATGCCGCAACGCAGGATACAGAACGGTTCTCAGGCATGACCTCTATACTCATGCTGATATTCGCTTTCTTCGGGCTGTTCATCTTCATGGTGACCCGGAAGGTCAATCCTCGTAGAGAATAGTCTGGTTCAAATAACTTTAAATAAAACAGATTTCTTCTTTTTGAGTCATGGGGCCGTAGTGTAGCTTGGCTATCACTGGAGCTCGGGGAGTGCTGAAAGTGCTTCTTTCATCTCTGGATAGCTTCTAACCGGGGTTCGAATGAACCTCCTGGAGCTTCCGGCACCAGGGGATCTGAAATTCCCCGCGGCCCCATATTATTTCTTCCTAGCAGTCAAGATAGCATGCATCTGATTCCTGTACGGCACCTGGATGTCTGTAAAGCCTGCATCTTCCATATCTTTGATCGCTTCTCCTTGTCTCATGATTACATGTGACTGCTTGTCATACATCTCATGTTCAGACCATTCTCTTAAGAGGTCGAATCGGTCCATCCTCGAGAAAACCTCAACATACTGCTTCAACTGCCAGCTCAATGTTTCCTTGAACTGTTCTGGATCATCATAAGCGTATTTATCTGCATTGACGAACAATGCTCCCGGAGCAAGACATCTTTGTACGTGAGACAAATATTTACGCCTGTATTCTTTGTTGAAATTATGCAGTGTATTGGCGGAAGCGAACCCATCTGAACAGATTGCAGGCATATATTCCAAAGCATCCGCTTGGATAACCTCCCATCTATGAAGAGGATACACTCTAAGGTTTGAGCGGGCATTAACGACCATCATTCGCTCATTATCTACAGCAGTGACCTGTATTCTTGGATCCGCCTCAAGAATCACTCTTGTCGTGATCCCTGTACCACATCCCATCTCATCAATTCTGATCCACCCCTCATCAGAATCTCTAAACGCTTCTTTCACTATCTTACCTAACTCCTCCTGAATCTCGTGAAAGTATGGTACTGCTTCGATGATACGCTCGTAATCAGAACCTGCCAATCCGCTGAAACGTCTTTCTTGGTCTGTCATCTTCTTATCCCTTATCCAAAGGTCTCCTGTTTATATCAAAAGAAGTCACTCTTCCTATGCCTGGAAGCAGGGCTTTTGTCTCTCTTATCTTATCCACAAGCTCCTCAAAGCTGACAGATGTGAACAGCTCTGTCTGCAGCTTGACCAATGCCTGGTAATCGAAGAAATCATCATTGTCCAGGTCGCCAGGATACTGTGCCCTCGCCCTTACGTCATTTCTTAGGTTCTCGAACAGCTCTGTCCCTGGCAATGGGACTGCAAGGCTGGAGACTATCCTTATATCTTCAAACCTATCTACCAACTGCTCTGCAAACCTTAAGGTCTCTTCAGCGCTTTCCCTTGTCTCTCCTGGCAGACCATATATCAAAGGAATATGGAGCGGCATCCCTGATTCTGCCATTATCTCTATCGCTCTCTTGATGTCTCCTATGCGATAATCCTTATTTGCCCTCCCAAGTATATTGTCATTGGACGATTCGATACCTATGAACAATTCCTTCGTGTTAAGCCCTTCCAGAATTCGCATCACCTCTTTGTTGAGGCGCCGAGGGTTTCCATACATCCTGAATGAAACATCTTTCAGGTGTGCAGGTCTGGCTGCAAGAAGCCTCTGCGGATAATTACCTACGATGAACTCGTCACCGGTCTCGAAGAAATAACTTATACCATACTTGCTATTGAGGATATCTATCTGTTTCCAGACAAGTTTTGGGTCCATCACCCTGAGCTTCTGATCTATAGAACAGAAAGAACATCTACCGCTCTTCTCTGCCTTGATGCAGCCTCTTATCGAAGATAATGGGAAAGGCCGATCAGGGTCGAAATTGTCTGTGTCGACTAATTCATCAAGGTCGAACACAGTGGTCAAAGGAGCTGGGCTCCTCCTATTCTTCATTATGTTGCCGTCTTTCCTGTATACTAGGTTTGGGATATCATCAGGGTTGTCTCCAGCGACCAGCATGGGGACCGCCTCTTCACCATCCCCGACGACGACATAATCGACATAATCATGGTTTGCAAGAACCCTCCCTGCCAGGTGAGTAACGTTCGGCCCGCCGATCATGGTGATGGACCCCTTTCTCTTGGCTTCTTTTAATATCTCCAAAGAGCTGAGATGATTAGAATATACCTCGCTG
>JAUVBP010000140.1 GCA_030591125.1 Candidatus Woesearchaeota archaeon
GATGTGAAGTTATATATGTTAGCAAGGGCAGAGAATCAAGAGCAGGGATCAATAGATCCTATAGTGCTGTTCTCTGACCAAAATATCGCTAGAGGTGTCAGAGAGATGGTAAAAATAAATGATATGAGTTATGTGGCTTTAGGGACCCGTAACAAGGGCTCGTCAGAAGAGAAGACAAAAGTCGGAGCTCCCTGGAAGGTGTATGCTGTGGATCATGTGACCCGGTCAGGTCAAGCATTCGGCCCTTATTTCAGGGTCAGAGGCTTTGATGAAAAGGACAATCCTGTGCTTGAGAAGCTTACTGAGGGTAGTCAAGAGCATCAGCGCGTCGAGAAATGGGTCGGCGTCGGAGAACAGGAGGGTGACCGTAAGGTGAACGGTTACCGTAAGCTGTTCACCTGTGAAGGTGCGTCAGGCATAGTGAGCAAGAACACTGCACTCGACATACTGAAGACCTACATCACCTAAAGGGTATCTTTTTTTTCTTTTTCTTTGTACATCACCAAAAGAGTTAAAAATCAATGCAGGTTAAGTGCTGTCAAGAGGTGCATTGATTGTTAGGTAAAAGAAGTCTTACAAGGTATCTTGCGTTTTTCGGTATCTGTCTCATACTTCTGACATTCGTCAACCTGAATGTCTCAGATGTCTATCCAGAATACCGTAAGTGCTCTGAGATCATCGATCCTTTACATTCGTTGGCAGGGCCTGCTGATGGGACAGATGCTGATGGGACAATTGCGCCCATGGATGATGAGAGCGCATTGCGCATGCTCGTGCTGCGGTGCAATAATGTACAGAATGATGTGTTCATAAGCTATGCCCTGATATCCATCGGTGTAGCGCTTATCCTGGGAGGTCTGATAACCTCCAGAGCTGAAGATTGAGGTGATAATATGGTAGTCAAGATAGAGCATGACCGTGATACGTGCATAAGCTGCGGAGCCTGCGTGAACCTATGTCCGGATAACTGGGAGATGGCAGATGATGGCAAGTCCAGATGCAAGAATGCATCGCCCGCTGACCTGGGATGCAATCAGGAGGCAGCAGATGCCTGCCCTGTGCAGTGCATAAAAGTTGTGACTGAGTGATACGTTAATTGTAGAACTTTTTCGTATTTTTTTTACTTTTTTTCATTGAAATTGTTGAATTTTGGTGTTTTGATGTTGTTTTAGACTTTTATGTTTATTAGTTATTTAATCACTGTAAAGTGGGTAATAATAGAAAAATTTTTATAGATGAGAGCTTGGTTTATAAGTGGGTGTTAGAGATAATAGGTCCGGGTAAGGTAACTAGAAAGATTGAAGAGGATATCTCATTCAAGTCACGCGACCTAGAGGCCGCTCTCCTTTCTGCTGAACTTGGAGCGCTTGAGCACAGCCTGACTGTCTCAGATTATAACCATAGGTTTGAAGAACAGCTGCTTGATTTCATGTCCGATAAGAATCTCCAGGGACAATTGATGATAACTAAAGAGAAGATGTACTATGCAGACATGAGCAATGTCCATTTCGAATCGATAGCTGATGTACGTATATTGCTTGATAAAGGTCATGTGCGTGCAGGACAGATTGCCTGGACAATAGAAGATGGTGCCAAGATAGACGTGATGCAGAAAGCATATCTAACTGTGATGGATGAATTCATCGGCAGGATAGACCCGATACTTACAAAGCTCGCTTCAACATATGATGCGTTGCTTGAATTGACTGTTGTTGATATCCCATTTCCGCAACCCAGACAATATGATACTGCAGTATTCTTCATGGATTATCCTGAGTTCAATGCAGCAGTCTATGCGCGTACAGATCTTACAATGGGTGCGTGTGAAGAGGTGCATGTCGTCCGTAATCCTGAAAGTGGGCTTAATGGTGAATTACTATCTAATCTCAAGGAGATGCATGATGAAGAGGGAGTCAATGTATACACTCTTAAGAATCCTAGCAGGCGAGTCATGGGTGGTCATATGTTGCTCTATGTCCTTGACCAGATGTCGCAATATAGGACAGTGATGACGACAACTGGTGACGGCAGTCCTTTTGCATGGGTATCTGGGAATAATATGCCTCCAGACAGGCTTGTTGACATGATCATCGAAAAGTACAAACTGCCATCTGGTAGATGTGATAACTGAATATTTTGGTGTTGAGAGAATGATATTAGAAGAAGATATATGTGAAGAAGATAAGCAGAGGCTTCGGGAAGATTCTGAGCGTCTTGATGTGCGTATAGATCTCGTGACGTCCCATGCTGAAATGGTGTGTGAACAGCTTATAGAATATACTTCTGCATCTGAGATATTCTTCAATGACTTCCTGATGTCTCAGCGGCTTGGCAGATTTGTTGAGATGTCCAGAGAAGAATGTCAGTTCTCACAGAAGTACTCTCCTGATATAGTATTCGAAAGGTTGACGTGGGGAACGCATTTCGATGACCTTCCGAAAGTAATACCTCTCGGTCTTGAACTCAGGATACGCAGGTTCAAGATGAAATGCGGGGAGTATACTGGTGTTTTCAGGGATATCGCTTCGGTCTTAGGTGGTTATGCTATCGAGCAGGATGGTCTCTATAACGAACTTGCTGCACTCACTACACTTGAGATGCCATTCAGGCAGGATCGGAAGAATGATTCAGTGATACTTTTTGTCAATGACTCGAATAATGATATGTTATACAAGGCAAGTGTCCACTTACCAAGTGGTGATGGTGACCAGAGTGAGTTGCCATTCATGCCTCCGGAGATGCTCTGCGTACCAACCACTATAAGCAGGCTCAAGAGAGAAGCGAAAGTCACAGGTGCCAACCTGTATTTTCTTGAGAATCCCAGTGATAAGATGCGTGCTGATTGGATGGTAGAATATGCTATTGATGAGCTCCGTAGAGAGCACCTAGGTCTTCCGCCACTTGCACGTGGCATGGACTTGTGTGGCATGAGTGATTCGTCAAGGATTGTTGTGTCTGATAATCTTGGGAGTCACATCCCTGAATATATCTTAGTGCGAAGTCCTGAAAAGTATGCTATGGGCATCTATGAGGATGAACCCGGACAGGATATGCTTGATGAGCTCATGGAAGCGCCATCAAGCAAGAGGATGCACTGATGATAGGGCCAAGGAAATTCACAAGTGAAGAGGTCCTACATCTCACGAAGCAGGCAAGATCCATTGAGGAAGATATACGTTTCCTCGATGTAGACCTGCAGAATGTGTGCCAGGACATCACAGACATAGCTCGGCAGTCATATGATCGTTTTACAGATATAATCAGGATGGAAGATCTAGAAGAGCAGGTCAAGCTCGAGCTTGAGAAATTCCCTTCATCAGAATATTCTCTTGAGATGACTTACGATGATATCTCATGGTTCTTCAAGGGACATGCGAGCGGACGGAACATTGTCCCGGAGATAGGTATCAATGATCGCAATGTGATACGGGAGATGGTCGATACGTACAAGATGGCGATGATTCCTCTGAAGAAAGCGTTATCTGGAGCAGTAGGTGAACAGGTAAAGCTCTACGTAGGACTGATAGACCTCACGATGGTCGAACCAGCATTCCCGCAAAGTGAATTGTGTGATTCTGCTCATCTTTACATAGCAGAACATCAGGATGAGGGACTTCTGTATTGTACTGTACAGGGTGGGAAGTATACTGCCCTTGTGACTACAGGTATAGGCAAGACAAAGACCGACAAGCCTGAAGTGCAGGAGATGCTCAGGAAAGATTCTTCTGGTGCGAATGTGTATCTTGTGAAGAATCCGAGTACGCTCGTGACAGCAGACATGATGGTTAAGCATGTAGCGTTGCACTTACCATATGAACATATGCGTGAGGCAATATATTCACGCAATGGCGGGAAGTCGCGGCTTCACGTGATAGCACCATCACCGCAGCCAGC
>JAUVBP010000164.1 GCA_030591125.1 Candidatus Woesearchaeota archaeon
AAGGTCAAGTTCAGGAAGACATTGCACAAGTCTACAGCGTTCTTCCTCGTCGCACTGCTGCTTTCAGTCATATTTTTCGGGGTGTACCATAAAGGCGCATTCACCTATCCTTACCTTGAGGATGACGACCCTTGGATGCATGCTAAGGGTGTCAAGTACATCAAGGAGATGAAGACCATATCTCTCGACCCTCAAGTGATCAAGATGACTGATAAGTTCTATCTTGAACCTTATCCTCCATCATTCGATCTTATGCTGGGGATCCTGCACCAGACGAATGAGGATGTCAAATGGACACTCAAGTTCTTCAATGTACTTATATTATCGTTGATAGGTATGTTGTTCTATTTTTTCGCGATGACGTTCATGGGGAGCAGGAAGAAGGCATTGGTCGCCACATTCTTCCTGCTGATAATACCTTGTTTCATGAGCCATTTCATATGGGCGTCGAGTCTGGCCATACTGCTTTTCTTTCCAGCACTCTATGCGATAGAACGGGTCGGTCTGGATTGGAAGTGGATGATACCTGGTGTGGTTGTGATATCCGCCATGCTCATGACACAGATGTCTAACCCATTCATATTCGGGGTCTTCCTTTTCATATACATCGTTGTCAAGTCAATCTCAGTCAGGAGTCTGCTTTGGCGTCCTATATTGGTAGGGCTTCTTGGTGTTACAATAGCGTTTTCTTTATTTTGGATACCTACAATTTCAAAATTTGGACTTGAAGACACCACAGGGTTTAATGGCATAGACCTGAATAATATTGGCAGCATAACGACTAAAGAATCCGGCGGGGGATTGCTCTATACGTGGAATGATTTCATGATAGCGCGGACCTCGAGCAAGATGGATAACCCTACAGGCATCGGTATTGTGCTGTTTTTCCTCATGATATTCTCTGGGCTTGTCGTGGCAACTTTCCTGCTGATGAAGCCTAAGAGGTTTCTGCAGAAGGAGAACTCATGGAAGATCATAACTTTTCTCTGGGTCGTCCTGGCATTGATTGGTGTAAACGGCAACCGCATGCCGTTCCCTATGCTTATGCCGCACAGGTGGTGGGCGATTCTTGCGATACCTTTGGCGATATTATGTGTAGAGGGATTTTTCATGTTGGGGCGCATATCCAAAGGATTGAGGATTCCGAAGATATTGGTCTATACGGTGGTCATCATAGGCATCATCATCACCTCAGGTTACCCTAAATACGTTGTCGAGACGTCCCACTGGCCACCAGGAGTGGGCTGGGGATCTATGGAAGAGGTTCAGGGATACTTCACCTATGTCGCGCCGTTGCCGTATGATACTAAGGTGTTCCCTGTCTGTTCCTATGAGTCTAAAGTGTTGTCATTGGACAAGTTTGCAGAACCCTGGGATCCATCTTATCTGAAGTTCAAGAACTCTGCCATCAACACGTCTACAGAAGAGATAGGGCCTTGGCTTAGGGCCAGGGGTTATGAGTATCTTGTCATGGATTCTTTCTGTGTCAATAGGCACGGCGTGAATGCATCCAATGAACTGCTTATGATGTTGAGCAACTCCAGCAGGTTCAGCTATGCGGGTGGCAATGATGCCGTGTTCTTGTTCAGGGTCCTTTGAGGGATAAGAAAAAGCAAATTATTTTTTCTTCTTCATTCTTATGCCAGTCCTTGAATCAGCTTCTTTGTGTGCCAGCTTCCGTACAAGCACCTCAAGCTGTTTCTGGTTCTTCTTTGTTATGTTATACAGGTAGAAGAGCACGATTGAGAACAATGCCATGCCTCCTGCATATACGAAGTCAGCAGTCCGTTCTATGGCAAGTGCTTCCATGACTCCATAGACTGTCTGGGGAAACACACCTAATATCAGGAATCCGAACCACACCAGGAGCCAGAACACGAAACCTGTCTTGTCATAGTTCGATCTCTTGTAATATAGGAAGGTGAAGTATATCATCACCAGACAGAAGAGCAATATCAAGATTTGGATTCCAACTATCATCTTACCACCTGCTTAGTCTCCACCACAGCATATTGAGGACGATCTTCACGCCATCTATGACTGTGGTGCCTTTATACTTATCTGCGTATATGGTCTTTATCTTTATTTCCTTATATTTTAAGTTTTTCCTGCCTGTATTGGCCACCATCTCTGATTCTACACTATAGCTCGTGGATGCCCAGCGTATGCGCTTGTAAGCCTGGGCGGTCATGGCGCGGTATCCTGATTGGGTATCACTCAACCGAATTCCGAATAGCCACCCCATCACAGTGTTTATGAATCCGTTGCCGAATTTTAGCACACCCGGCATGTTCTTGTTGAGGCCTCTTGAGCCGAATACTATGTCGCAGGTTTCAAGCGCTTTCAGGAATCGGGGTATGTCTTGAGGGAGGTGCTGCCCGTCAGAATCCATGAATATCAGCTTTTTCGCACCTTTTCTCAATGCATACTCGCAACCGGTCTTGAGTGCTGCACCCTTGCCAAGATTCACGATGTGCCTAAGTACTGTGACGCCCTCTTTTTCAGCCAGGGCAGTCGTATTGTCGCTCGATCCATCATCGACAACAAGGATATTCTTTGCATATCTCTTTGTCTTTATTATCACTGCAGATATGTGTTTTCTTTCATTATATGCAGGGATTATCACAAATACATCATTCTTCGCTTGCATCTTCTTCAGATAGTTGATTGACTGCGTCTTCGAGGACTTCAAGGATGTCTGCTTCCTCCTCATGTTCTAGTTCCTCTTCAGGAGCGTCATCTGCATCATCGATTCGCTCTTCACCGTCTTCGGTTGTATCATCTTCTGTCTCATCATCATCTTCTTCAGCAGCCAGATCCTCGGGATCTGCTTTCTTGTACACTTCGTTCGGATCAGTCCCTTCCCAATCCACTTTCCAGACTATTATCCTTGATCCAGTCACGCTTCTTTGGTCATCGAACTTATTGAAGTGCTTGAGTCCATGCCCTTCAAGGTAGAACAGTCTTGTAAAGATGCTGTTCGCGAGATATGGATGGCTTATCAGGACTGAATATGTGTTCTCTCCTGTGGGTATGAGGATTACCGAGACAGACACGGTGTTGCCTTCGAACTTCTTCTCTTCTGTCCCGTTTTCCGTGATGTATACCAAAGATGCAGGTCGGACTTCGTCCTGTGTGCCTATCTTCACATCCATAGATATAAGATCGATGATCAGCGGCAGCTGTTGATTGCCTGCTATGCCCACAGTGCATGTCATCACTCCTTTTTCATCAGGGGCAGGGCATCCTGTGACGCCGGACATGTAGCTCGGCCAGGGGGTTATCCACTGGCTGTCTGACTGCGTCTGTATATCGTAGTAATATTGGTCTATCTGTTCAGGGGTCAGATTGTATCGTGGATCGGATAATATCTCTTTTCCCTCTACAAGGGTCGTCCCTTTCACTTTGCTGTACATCTCTGATCGGTCAAACTTCCAACTTCCGAAGTGAGACCACACACCTGCTTTCCCTACCATATCTTCGCTCGTTATGAAGAAATTCTCAGGAGGATCACAGT
>JAUVBP010000030.1 GCA_030591125.1 Candidatus Woesearchaeota archaeon
GCAGGAGGAGGTATCGCAGCATACTCTCAACTGATCTCACTAGGCATACTGAAGTACCTGACCCACGGAGTGTTTGAGATAGTCGCGTATTTCATAGGCGCCCTCGCAGGAGGGATATTCTCCGTCGCAGTGATAAGACATGACATGAAGACAAAGGCGTTCAGGAAGACCCTCGTGGACTCAATAGACATCTTCATCATAGCGACAGTACTTCTCGTGGTGGCCGCAGCAGTCGAAGTGTTTGTCACACCCTTTATCGTGTGAGCTTAGAATCCTATCATCATCTGCTTGAGTGGAAAGCACAATACGCAACAAGCAACACTGCCAGGAAGACTATCGCAGGCACTATGTTGACAAGTGATGCTTCCCCCTGTATCGAGACAGGAAGGTCAATAACACCGCCAGTAAGCTCATTTATCTTATCAGAACTATTGAATACCGCGCCTACCAGCGCAAGAAGACATATTACGATCACTGCAATGACGAGTTGTATTCTCATTTTTTCTTTAGCGAGTCCTTGTTATTTATGGAAATCTTAGATTCTATTCAGGTCTTTGGATTAGACCTATTTAAGCGTTTTCTTTTTATTTTTAAATGCTCTTTTAAATAGGGTTTTCATTACATACATAGTAAGAAACAATAATCATACCTACATTGTAAGAATAAAATACATACATAGTAAGATATACCAACATACATCGTAAGAATATCATACACACATAGTAGGACAATATGATAAGTTTATTGAGTAATAACCACATTTAAACACACAATGTAAGACAAAAAAGAAAACATTTTTATACTGTAAAACACACAATGTAAGAATAGTAAGTAATAGTTACTGTAAGTTGTTAAGTGCACAAAAAAGGTGAAGTAGATAGCGATTACAGAAAACAGTGACCTTGCAGGAGACTTGCTTAGGGAGCACACCCTTTCTAACACCACTATCCTCGTACCAAGCACTGTGTTCTGCGACAGGTCACTCAGTTTCCTGGAATCTCTTGTAGAGTATCTCAAGAGCCAATTACAACTCACATACCACGAGATAGCCGTCCTTACAAACAGGGATGAGAGGAACATCTGGACACTTCACGACAGGGCACAGAGGAAAAGGCATGAACGGCCACCAGTCTTTGTGAAGACACCAGTAATACAGATACCACTTTCTGTAGTGCGTGACAGATCCGTATCGATACTTGAAGTAGTTGTAGAGTACCTGCGCGACAGGACACACCTCAGCAATCACCAGATAGCCACAGTACTGAACAGGTCAGACAAGACAGTGTCCACAGTCTATGTGCGGACCAAGAGAAAGAGGACAACATACAATGCCTCGTAAGACCATACAGAAAAAGAGCAGGAAAGAAGAACTGAGTTCCCTGAATGGAGGTCTGTATAGTGTTAACCTTGAGGTAGAGCAGGCAACAAGAGACCTGGATAAGCACTTCCACAGGATAAGCAAATCTCCTGTAGTGCAGAAGACGCTTGCAGTCGCACTGATGCTCTTTGTACTTGTCGCCACCCTGATATTGTTCAAAGGGGGTGAGATGACTGGCTGGCTCGTAAGCACAGAGCAGCTCACGATCCACACGCAAGAGGCAGACATGAACCTCACAGGGACCGGTGACGAGACAATAACACTCAATGATCTGCCTGAATCTTTCAACCTGAGATCCCTTAAGCTCAATGGACACGTACATGGAGAAGGTACCTTTGAAGTCTACCTTGTAGACAGTTCAGGAGAGAGATACCTCCTCATGAAAGAGGATGAGACAGAGTTACTGAGCAGGATCACCATGCATGCAGTCAACCCTCCAGGACAGGATACAGACAAGAAGAAATATCAGGGGGATAGACCAGAAGAGCGCAGCATAACCACCTCGCTTGAGTACGCAACAGGAAGCATATGGGACGCGGATGATGATGGAGTAGTATACATAGAGGAGGGAGTCATTGACCTGACCGTATCAGGAAGCACATTCAACTGGGCTGTCGACGAGTCAAGACTGTGCACAGCATGGACTGTAAGGAGCCTTGATGAATATGTAGACACAACGCTCTGCCATGGCGCTACAGACTGCTGCGCACTATCGGACGTTGCTCCGGAAGAAGATGACTGGGACGCTGAACTGTACCTGTTCCATGGAAAATATGGTACGACAGATAATAATACCGTGACTGCGCAAGTTGTCTTCCTGAACCAGAGCATCGGTGAAGAGACATATCTCGAGAGTGTGGTCGGAAGCACTGCAGCATTGCCCGCAGTGTTCATCGAGAAACCCCTGTTTGAGTTCCGCGATGCCTGCGTAGATACCTGTTCACTGCCTGCAGGACTGAACAGCACAGGATACACGATCGAATTCCATCTCAGCAGAGGTGTAGCGTTCCACATACTCAACATGACTTATGTCATAGAGGACCTGTCTCCTAAACATATAGTCGCTGAAGATAATGGGACAGTAGAGATAAACCCTGAGGTAGAAGATTCTGAAGGAAATGTGCTCGCTGCAGACATCGAGTTCATGGACGAGAATGATGATGTCGTGAGCAGGAAAGAGATGGCTGCACGTAAAGCTCGCGGGATAGGTGCAGGGCTTCTGGGCAGGGATGATAATAAACTGAGCATAAGTAAAGGGAAGTATAAGGTAAGGCTCGAGTTCACAGATGAAGACAGTCCTGTAGAATCCATAGAGATTAAGGATGTTGAGATAGATGGAGATGAGGATGAATTCATAAATGTAGATGATGTCCCTGAGACAGGAGAGTTCTCAGATTATGTTGAAGTGTATGCGATAGACCCTACTGCAGTCAACTTCACCATGGCAACAGTGAGTGTGACTGCGACAGGCGATACATTATACAAGTGCAAAGAGTGGGATTTCGCTGCACAGAGCTGTAACGGTGAGTGGTTGTTGTTCAAGACAGGCCTGGTGCCTGGCAAGACTTATACATTCACGCTGACACCTGATGATCCTGCGTTTGCAGAGACACTGCAGCCAAATGCAAGCGAAGGGATGGATGCATTCGTCAACCAGAACGCACCAGCCCAGAACTACGGCAACCTAAGTTTCATTGTCGGAGCAGAATCAGGAGGGAACTACGTCGCAGCACTGCTGAAGTTCAACAGGAGCAACATCCCGGGTTACGCAGACATAACATCTGCAACACTCAAGCTGTACTTCTATGATTCACCTACAAACCCCTCCAATGCGATCAACCTGTCCACAAGGATGATAACATCAGACTGGGGCGAATCGACAGTCATGTGGAGTACCAGGCCATCATACAGCGGGATCTATTCAGATATCGTCACTCTGACTGATAATTACGGGTGGATCGAGTGGGACGTGACAGATGGTGTACAGCGATGGTTCAATGGAAGCAACCCTAACTACGGCATTGCACTGGTACCTGACCTCGTAACGGCCAGCACTGATAAGAGGTTCTACAGCAGCGACCACACCAACGCATCACTCAGGCCTATCCTGGACGTGAATTACACTACAGAAGAGACCAACGTGACACTGATCTGGCCGCTCAATGACACTCAGCACGGTGATGGAGATATATATGTAGGGTATGAGGTCAGCAGCGAAGGTGATATCGCGGGCTGCGGACTGATATATAATGGGACAGTATATGACACTGATGGAAGCATAACAGAAGGAGCGTTACAGAGATTCAAGGTGACGCTTAACCAGGACAAGGATTTCCTTTGGAGCGTCAACTGCACCACCTCATCCGGAAGCATGACAACGAGCGAGGAGCGACTGGTCCACGCGAACACATCCAAAGCAGACTTCTACGGATGGGTAGAGAACTATGCAGGAAATAGGGTGAATGTCACTGTCGACTTTGTGCAGGACGAGACGATAATGTTCACAAGCACAGGGAAGGTACATGCGCTGGTCATCGATGATGGATTGTACAACATAACAGTGAGCCCTGTGAACAACAGCAGGATACAGGATGTCACGTTCGTGAACATCAACATCACCAAGAGCCTCACCAAGATCGTCGACCTGGATCATCCGCCAGCAGGCATCTGGAACAAGCAGTTCGCTGTCAACCCTATCGTCGGCAATTCCTCTGACAATGAGATGTTCACAGTAAGCTCTATCGCAGGCGCATCATCAAACATAGTATACAAGTGCTTTGACTGGAACTTCACCACACAGACCTGCTACGGGAACTGGACAGCAGTGCAGATGATAACCCCTGGACAGGCATATACAATGATCCTGAACCTGACAGACCCTGGTTTCGGGGAAGGTAATGTGACATCCAACCTTACAGCGGCAGAACATTCAGGAAGTGATGTGCTTGCACAGGTGATTGTCAAGGATGACACATACTACAGTGCTGACATGAAAGATGCAAGCAAGGCATTGTATCTCAATTTCTCGCTGAATCTCACTGATGGGACCACGCTGCACATATTCGCGAGACAGAATTCTGGAGTCACTGTAGGGATATATGCCCAATCAGATACACTAGGGACCAATCCTCTAGGGAACTTCACAGTGACATCACCGACAGGAGAGTGGTACAATGTCACATTGAACATGTCAACCCCGACAGACGGAATATGGTTCGGTGAGGGAAATGGCTCAGGGACGGATCCGGGAGAGGAGTTTGATGTAGTGTATGCAGGCATCACAGACACAATACCTCCAGGCACTGTGGCAGATCTTGTGGATCAGTCATCTGGAGCAGATTGGATCTATTGGAACTGGACGCCACCTAATGTGACTGACTTCAGTCAGGCGATAGTATACATCAATGGAAGCAATGTGGCAAACACATCGGATGATCATTACAACGCTACAGGTCTTGCTCAGTATACTGACTATATGATAACAGTACATACCAAGGATACCAGTTCAAATGTCAATGACACAGATGTCAACAGCACAGCAAAGACACGGGATGGCATACCTCCTGAATATTCAAGCATAATAGATGATAATGACACAATGTATCTTGCCGGACAGGATTATATGTTCAACATAACCTGGACAGATAATGTGGGCGTAAGTGCAGTCACGTTTGAATTCGATGGGACTAATCATACCAATGCAAGCAATGATGGGGACGAGTATCACCTGACCTTGACTGATCTTTCTGCTGGAAGCCACAGCTATACATGGTATGCACAAGATGCTGAAGGGAACAGCAATGATACAGGAACAAGGACAGTCACGATCAACAGGATAGCATCAGCAGTCAACCTCCTGCTCGACGGGACAGATGGAGACATCATCATAGAGAGGACAAGCTCAGCGAACCTGACAGGCTCCAGATTGACTGGTGAGGGAAATATAGAACTGTACAGGAACGGAAGCCTCATCGCATCAGGCTCGCCAGTGCTGACGGATGTGTCAGCATACAATGTCGAAGCATTGTACAACATAACTGCAGTGTATCCGCAGAGCCAGAACTACAGCACATCATCAGAGACACACTGGCTCACTGTTGATGATACCACGCCGCCAGGAATAGTGACCGGACTTGTCGTGCTGAGCAAGGATAATGACAGCATCTTCTGGGCATGGAACGATCCTGCAGATGCAGATTTCGCATACACAGAAGTATGGCTCAATGGGACTAACGTGCAGAACACTTCAGGAGAGAGCTACAGCGCAACAGGACTGCAGCAATTCACTCACTACACAATCTCACTCAGGACTGTCGATGACTGGGGAACTGTGAGCACAGAGTGGGTGAATGATACAGAACAGACAGATGCAGCCTGCACAGAGAATTGGATGACAAACTACACCGCCTGCGTATTGAACGATACCCAAGTCAAGTATTATACAGATACAAACAGCTGCGGAACCACTTTCACATTACCAGGCGACAACGGCACGATAGGATCATGCGATTGCGTTGCCCAGACAGACTTCAACGGCAGCACCACTGACTTGACAGGTAATGACCTCACAGACATGCAAGGCGTCATCCTAGAGGTGTGGCCATACGCGACAGTAGAGTTCCTTGAGAACATAACCATAAGCAGCTGCATAGATATAGATTCAAATGCAGGAATAGGTCCAGGATATGTATCTATCGACACGACGCAGCTGCCTGAACTGAACAGGTCAGCGAACATAACAATGTACAGCATCAATCTTACAGTGCCACAGATACTGCTTGATGGAGCTGAATGCCCAAGCGATATCTGCACTGAGGTAAATTATTCAGGCGGGACGTACAAGTTCAATGTCACGCACTTCACCAACTATTCTGTCCGGGAAGGACCTTACTGCGGAGACAGCTCGTGCAATGGCGGCGAGAGCTGCTCAAGCTGCGCACTTGACTGCGGGACCTGTGTTGCTCCTGGCGGAGGAGGCGGTGGCGGAGGAGGCGGAGGATCATCTGCTCCAAGATCAACTGTCTGCGAACCTGAATGGTTATGCTACTCATGGGGCCCATGCACGAGCAACCAGCAGAGCAGGGCATGCTTTGATGCGAATGCCTGCAACAATGAGACAGGGATGCCTGCCACGACGCAATTCTGTGTCGAAGGCTGCGCAGAGAGATGGGCCTGCGCAGATTGGGGAGCCTGCACAGAGGCAGGTGTACAGACAAGGACCTGCAATGACCGTGCAAACTGTGGGACAGACAAGAGAAAACCTGAGACAGTCACACCTTGCGAATACGGATTCTGCAGCGATGGAAAGAAGAACAATGATGAGGCAGGAGTTGACTGCGGCGGAAGCTGCAGAGAGTGCACTCCAGAAGAAGAGAAAGCAGCAGAAGACGCAAAGAGAAATCTCCTGACTGGCGAAGCCATAACTGTCCAGCCTTATGAGCCTATGAATCCCGTATACATACTTCCACTATTGCTCCTGATCGCCCTTCTCATAGCGGTGGTCGCACTGCACAAGAGCAAGAAGATATGCGGAAAGGCAAAACACATACTTACCGCAGTTCACGTGATACTGATACTCGCAATCACCATCCTGGCCCTGCTCACATTTGATGCAGACCAGATCACAGGAGAAGCTGTGGCTGAAGTCGTTGCAGATGTAGGCATCAGAGAGATGTTCATACTGCTGCTGTCAAGCTCGCTGATAATAGGTGCAATAACATATGTCACACTGCACAAGGGCAGCCACATATGCGAGCTTGATCCTGACAGGATCAACCCATTCACCCGGGTCAAAGACACTCTTGCAAACATAGGATCCTGCATATTCAAGAGCAGGGATGATAGATATAGACCTGAGATCACCCACAGCAAGAAGGGTCTTGATGAGTTCAAGCGATCAGTGCAGTCCTCATGGAGCTATATCTTCGAGAAGAACAAGAGAGACAGGAAAGAGATAAGGGAGATCGCCAAGGATCCCCTGAACCAGATGAAGCGACTGAAGAAAGAGAACGTGAGCAGACCTATAGAGAGAACCCGCCCTGAAAAAGTCAAAAAAGATATAGCAGGTGTTGAAAGGTTCAAGACAATATTGCTGCGCAGGATGAACAAGACCTGTCCTTCCACCCCACCAGCACTTACCAGAAGCCCTAAGAAGAAGGACAGCACAGATATCAAAGATATAAACGACAAGATAGCAGAGATACGCAAGAGGATAAACAAGATACAGCGGTGAGCAATCATGCCATCCAAAAAGACAAAACATCACGCAAACATTTTTATATGCTCGGATACTGGAGAGATATCATGGTACAGGACCATACAAAAAGCAAGCTTCTGATGATGGAAGGGGCATTCGCAGTGCTGGTGCTCATATTCCTGGCAGCATTCGCACTTGACCAGTTCTTCCCGACTGAACAAGTACCTATCGATGGAGGGACACCAGGAATAGTAGGGTTTGTCCCGCTGGCCATAAGCAGTCAACCGATAGACCTACTCACACTTGAACCAAGAAGCTTTGTCCTTTTCTCTGAAAAGACAGAATCTTTCCTTCTCACATCATTCAGGCTGTCTGGCCAGGTGAATGGAGAGGGAAGAGCAGAGATAACATTAGACAACGGACTCGGCCAAGAGCTTCTGATATACTCAAATGTGAAAGATAGACAAGGCAACCTGATAACAGGCATGGCGACCGCAAAAGACGGACCATCTTCTACAGAAGGTGTGCCTGCCGAAACCGATGATACAGTATCCTCCCCAGGCACAGAAGATAGAGCGTGGTTCAAGATAATGCCACAGGACGACCTAGCGACAGAAAGGCCATCAATAGAAACAGGCGATGATAAGCAGACAGTGCAGGGCCATTTCAAGGATGAATGTTCAGACACCTGCTACATAAGCATGAAGATGCAGGAAGGACTTTATTATATACTGAAAGTGAAGGTCGATCCAGGAACAGAGGTCAGGATAACTGAACTGACATACACTCTTGATGTCTAGATAGATATCAAGATACAGAAATAGGTAAAGGTAATCAAAATGAGAGTCGAAAGAGAACACATCGCCACCGCAGTCGTGGCAACGATCGCAGTGCTCGTGATTGTAGGAGGTTTTGCCTCATTCAGCGGGCTTTCAGTATACCACCAGCCACTCACTCTAGAGCTCCATAAGACAGAGTTCAGGCAAGGTGACGTATTTGACGTCAATGTTGTCGTAAATCCTGTCACGTTCCTTGCAGACGAGACAATCATGGTCTACCTGGACGGGAATGCTGTCGCAGCAATAGCACTGAAAAGATATCTTGATGACAACGGCATCGATTATGGCAGCGAAGTCAAGAACCTCGGACAGAACAATGCTGAGATCATAAACCTCCAGGCACCCCTAACAGTGAACCTGGCAGACTATGTGTCAATGGAGCCCATGTATCCCGGCACAGTGCACCTGCTGACAGTGGAGTTCTCAAGAGGGGATGCATCAGCAGAGGAAGCGTTCAGGATAGGGTAAATCTTTTCTAGTCCATCTTTTTCTAAGGCAAAATGGCAGAAATATCCAAAAAAAAGGTATTGATAGGATGTCCGACATACAGCAGGTACAAGTACTGCATAGATGAGTATCTTAAGGCAGTGCAGGACATAGAACATGACAGTTATGATCTGCTGTTGGTGGATAACTCCCCTGATGACTCATTCTTCAAAGAACTGAAAAGCAGAGGGGTCAATATCGTGAAGATTGCCCATTGTGAACCTGCACGCGAGAGGATAATCCGAGCACGGAATGTATTGCGTGACAGGGCGATAGATGGAGGATATGACCACTTCCTCTCCCTGGAACAGGACATAATAGTAAGACCAGATATCCTGAAGAGACTATTGGCGCACGGCAAGGACATAGTGACCGCCTACTATGGGAATGATATGATGCTGACTGTCAAGCACAAACAGACAGGAGAGCTCAAGAAAGTGCGCGTGAACCTGCCACTGGTGTATATCAAAGGCAGCGAAGGGAAGATACGTCGTGCCAACCCACAAGATGTGCTGAAAAAAGGCCTTGTTGAAGTGGGTGCGATGGGACTGGGCTGCCTGCTCATATCAACCGAAGTCCTCAAGAAAGTGAAGTTCAGATATGATCCTGAGAAGAAAGCATTCGATGACATGTATTTCTGCAAGGATGCAAAAGAAGCAGGGTATAAGCTATATATTGACGGGGATACAGTTGTGCAGCACCTGCACAGGAAATGGGATGATGTCGGGGAGAGGTAGGTATCAGTTTACACACCCACTGGACATGCTCGCATAAGCTCTTTAAATCTCAAAAACATCCTTATTCTATGCTTAAACTCAATAAATCAAAGCAAACAATTCAAAACACCCCAATAACTGAAGATTTAGCTTACTTCATAGGCGTTTTACACTCTGATGGGTGTACATATAAATTTCACGATAAACAAACAAATAAAACAGTCATGCGGCTCAATCTACAGATAGGAGAAAAATCACTCCCTATGGCCAAAAAATTCAAGAAAATACTTCTTGACTGTTTTAACAGAACAGTAAACATACGTCAAAGACCTAACTCTAAACTATATTCAATACAAACATCAATAAACCAACTTTGGGACACGTTTTCAA
>JAUVBP010000120.1 GCA_030591125.1 Candidatus Woesearchaeota archaeon
CCTCACGATCGTCCTCTGCGCCGAACGCATCCCGCACATACTGAGTCAGATTCCCTTTGACACGCTTTATCTCACGCTCCATGAACTGCTTGTCAAAATATTCCATAGAATCTTTCCTTGAAGGGAATTGCTGTTCAGCACTTGCACTATAGAGCGTATCTGTCAATCCCCTTGCCAGACCATACGTGATGTCCTGCAAAGGGGGCTGGAGCTCTGAAGAGATCTCTTTCTCAATCCTGTATGTGAGCTCTTCACGATCGCCTGCAGTCCTTCCAGCGTATCGACTACCAAGATCCTGTGATAAGAATCCTTTCTCATCTTTACGCTTCTTGTAGCCAATATCTGGTTGCATCATATCTTAGTTGAACTGCGCTCCGTGCTCATACTGATATCCTTCTCTTGTCGACTGTCCTCTGAATGAAGTCGCAAGAGCATCAGCAGCCTCATCTATGCTGTTGAACTTTCCAGCATCGACATTCGCACCAGTCCCTGAAAGTATCGGGTCCTGGCTCAGTATTTTGACGTAGCTCTTCATGTTCTCCTCTAGTGACTTGTCAGGATCATATGCCTTCTGCCAAGCCAGTGACATCAACTGCTGTCCTGTCTTGTTGCCATAATGCCTGTCTACTGCAGCAGTGATGCTCCCTCGCTTCATGCCACCGTACTGATCAATCATGCTCCTGATCACCGTATCAACATTCATACCGAGCATGTGCTCATAGAGCCTGCCTTTCTCAATATCATCTTTCTTCTCGAAGTCCTGGTAAAGTGAACTCTCCTGCAGCAATGGGTTGAACTTCGCATTGCCCAGATACTTATCGCTGAACATCAGTTTTGCGACTTTCTTTGACTTTGACTTGTCTACCATCTCTTTATCTGAGTAGCCAAGCTCAGCGACTGCAGCCTCATATGCCTTATGGATCATATTGGCTTGTTTTCCGTATTCCTTGTCAAGCTTTGCAGCAGCCTTGACTCCTGAGTCATATACCCCTTTTGCTGGATCTTCTTGTCTTTCTTGTGTCATAGTATCATCCCTCGTGATTGTGTAGGTGCGACTTTATTGCCACCCGATACCTATAATGCAAACAAGACTTTTAAGCATTATTTTGGCGTAGTGTATGATAGTGTGACATCTGTGACCTGAATTCTTTGCTGAGAACGCCCTTTTTGAAAAAGATTGAAAAAAAGAAAATTTATCTGAGTGATTTCTCAAGAGACTGTGACTTTCCACCCTTTGCCTTAGGCTGTGAAGCTGCTGCCTGCTTGGCTATCTTCTCAAGGTCCACACCAAGCTCTTTGAGGGCTGCAACATGCATCTGCATGAGCTGTTCAACAATGCTCAGTATCTTCAGCATCTCTTCCCTCTCTTTTGCAAGAGTAGACAGTGCTCCCTTATGGAAACCTATCTGCTCATCCTTGCTTGCGCCACCTGTTGCTTTTGGTGCTGCTTTTTTTGTTGATTTGACTTCTTTGATTGCCATTTTTATCCTCCATGTGTCTGGAATAGTCTAGGACAATATCGCCAGATGGTATGTAGTAAGGGTTCTTTATTTATAAAGACTTATATAGAAATAGGGTGGTGTGTGGGACAGAAAAGTCACATGAAGTTCACTTCTTCTTCCTTGTAGCTTTCCTGACAAGCCTCTTGGAATGGGTTATAGGGTGCTTAATGACCTTTGCAGTGTGGCGCACTGCAGTCTTGCTATGGTGCTTGACCTTATGCACAGTCTTATGATGATATTCCTTGTACTTGTGCGTGGCGAGTCGGAATCCTTCGATTCCTGCAAGTAATATTCCTGTAACAAACAGTAGCCAAGAAGCAATGTAAATCGATACCGCAGATATCTTCCAGGCAGTGCCAGGGAAGAAAAGAGGGATCAGTGCAAGCTTGCCTAACACAAAAGATGTGATGATCATGACTACTCCGATGATGAGTCTTTTGGTCACTTGCTGTTTTGTTTCCATGAGGGATAATATGTTGATTGTAGTATAAATTGCTTTCTATGATTTGACAAAGCCTGCTTCGGCGTTTTGACACGCCTCAGGGCAAGAATAATGCCGACTCGCAAGCTCATCGACATTATTAAGCTCACAAACAAGTTTGTAAGTGCCGACGCATGCCTTAGGACGTAATGTCAAAGTTTCGCCGAAGGCGTACTCTATCTATTGATCATTCTTAGGGTGGCGAACGCATGCTAATTGGCACCACTGGCTTCGTCAAATCAATCTAAGAAGCAGTATGTAAAACTCCTTTAGCTAAATCCAGAAATACGTTAATCGCTTCCTTACCCTTCCTTACTGTATCCTGCACAAACGCAAATGCCCTATCATGCAATCCATTCGCTGCAGGGGTGAAGTCCGGGTCGAAGCTGTCTGCCAGTCCTCCGATGTCATTCTCGACTATCGTCTTGACCCAGGCAAGCTCGAATGCGAATGCCTTGGCCTCTTCGTCAAGATTGTCTGAAAGCTGTGGTGCTACGACATGGCCGATCTCATGACCGACAGTGAGCATCAATGCATCAAGATGGTTCTTGCGCACGAAGATAGAGCTTGGATGGTTGTGGCCGTTTATAGCAAAACCCATTATCCCCGGGTTCCACCTTCCTCCGTGTGAAGCATGAGCCTTTTTCATCTCCTCTTCATCACAGACCTGCACGATGATGTCATCAGGAAATACTTTACCAGTGAGCTTCTCGAACGTGTGCCTTACGATACCCTCTATCTCCTCGGCAGAATCTACAAACTGTGTGTGCGGTCTACGTGACTTGAGCAGACCTGATGTTATCGTGTTCTCATATGCATGAGCTGAGGCAGCATAATCTCCTGAAGGCGCTGGAAGAAGATAAGCGCTTGGCTTTTCAGAGTAGCTGACCTGAGGTCTACTGCTTGAATCACTGATGTATGGAGAGATGAATTCGACCTTCCTGTTATCAAGATTGAGTACATAGTTGTTCTGAACGCCGATCCTGTTGTCTATGGTCTGGTTGTAGATATGTATGTCGCCAGTACGCTCTGCCGCAATAGAATGCTGGATTCCGTGGTTGATGTTGCCATTGTTGACATGCACTGCACCCACGTTCACGTAGAACTTGTTGACTACCTGATCCAATCTTCCTGATGCTGCAGTGCTGTAGCATCCGCCTGTGCATGGTGCGTAGCTCATTTTAGATAATGCTGTCCAGGGACTGGTACTTCCCGCATTCTGGAACACTCATGTATGCTGCTGCTACGTCATTGATGCCTTGTGTAGGCCCATAACTGCCTGTACCGCCGATCTCGTACATCTTGTGATCACTAGCGCTCTGCGCATCAATCCCGTTATAGCTATCACCAGACCCACCATAGCTGCTCTGTCCACAACAAGACGAATATGTCATAGTAGGTGTAGATAAGACAATCAGGTTTATAAAGAAAACTAGGATAGTATACTACTAAGTGTGACATTATGAGCAGGTAAACAATGGCAAGGGATCAGCTTTACGAAAAAGAGTGGATCGAGTTCTATGATAATATGACTCCTGAAGCACATTACAGGAGATCTTTCAAGATCCTGCTCCACACCATCCGGAAACATTGCCCAGAAGCGCAGGATGTCCTTGAGCTGGCCTGTGGGACAGGAAGATACACCAAATATCTTGTGAAACAAGGTTTTCACGTGACTGCTTCAGATATCTCATATGCAGCAATAAAAGTAGCAAGATCAAGAGTCCATCATGCAGAGTTCCATGTGGAAGACAGGTCTGCAATCCACGGCACACACCACTTTGACATTGTTGCATGCCTGTTTGAAGCATTCAGATATCACAAATCATATTCTGCCTGCAGGAATACATTAAAGAACATAAATCTGGCCCTAAGTCCTGGAGGAATTTTCCTATGTGATTTCGGCATCTTTCCTTCAGCTAAGAGACCTGATAAACCTCAGATACATCATGAAGTAAAAATAAGCGGCAGCAGGCTGATAATCCGTGATGAGACAATATACACAAAAGGCAACTTCGACGTGAGAGAAGATCGATTCAAGGTCTTCCAAAAGAGGTTATTCGGAAGACGCATACTTCTGAAAGAAGGGACTCTAGAACGTGCGCCACTTCTCAGGATATCTGAAGCAAAGATGAAGAGCATGCTCTCTGATGCAGGATTCAAGACCCTCCAGATAATCAAACAATTTCAACCCAGTGCTCCTCGTTCCCGCCTTTTTGTAGCAAAGAAAAAATAATCTAATCGTAATCTATTTAAACACCCTTCACGTAGCCATCTTAAG
>JAUVBP010000076.1 GCA_030591125.1 Candidatus Woesearchaeota archaeon
CAGTCTTCTCTTTACCTGCGGGTTTCATCGTAGGGAACAGTATCACGTCGCGTATCGAATCAACACCTATCAAAGCTATCGCCATCCGGTCTATGCCAAAGCCAAGACCGCCTGTAGGGGTCATGCCATATTCAATCGCCTCGATGAAATCTTCATCCATAGGGTGTGCCTCTTCAGCACCCCCTCTCAATTCTCTTGCCTGCTCTTCAAGCAGTTCCCGTTGCAGTATAGGATCATTCAGTTCTGAGTAAGCGTTTGACAGCTCTGCACCAAGACAGAAAGATTCAAACCGTTCTATGAGTCCAGGATCCTGCCTGTGCTTCTTACATAATGGTGTAGATTCCTTTGGATGGTCAATTATATGGATCGGCTGTACCAGCTTGTCCTCGACAAGCTCTTCGAATATCAGCTGCAACGCAGTCCCTCTTGTGAGCTTGCCTTCATATCCTATATTATAATTTGTCATGAGCTGTTTCATGCCTTCCAGGTCAAGATCCTTTATCTCGATATCTGCGAATTCTTTCAGTGCATCTATCATCGACATCCTTGGCCAGGGTGCCTTGAAATCAAGCTCTACATCTTCTCCTTTGTAGATATGCTTTACCTTAGTGGTCCCGTTCATCTCTTTGCAGGCAAACTCATAGCATTCTTCAAGGATGCGCATCATATCATTGTAATCTACCCATGATTTGTAGCATTCAAGCATCGTGAACTCTGGGTTGTGTGTCTTATCTGCCCCCTCGTTCCTGAAGTTCTTGCATATCGTGAAAACTTTCTCGAAACCGCCGACAATAAGCCTCTTAAGATAAAGCTCTGGCGAGATAGATAGGTACATCTTCATGTTCCAGGCATTTATGTCTGTCACGAACGGCTTTGCGTTCGCCCCGCCATATATCGTCTGAAGAGTAGGGGTCTCGACTTCCATGAATCCTTCCTCATGGAAGAACTTGCGTATTGCAGTGATCATCCTGCTCCTCTTCTGGAACACTTCCTTGACATCCTGGTTGAATATCAGGTCAAGATACCGTTTCCTATATCTTATCTCAGTATCCTGCAGACCGTGGTATTTTTCAGGGAACGGTCTCAAAGACTTGCAGAGAAGGTGGAGTTCCTGGGTGTGTACTGAAGTCTCTCCTGTCCTGGTCTTGAACACAATTCCCTTGACACCTACAATATCTCCGATGTCAAGCTTCTTGACTGTCTTGTAAGGGTCGTCACCTATATCATCTTTCCTTACGTAAATCTGCACCCTGCCTTGCTCATCCTGTATGTGCATGAAAGTGGCCTTGCCCATCTTCCTGATCTGCATGACACGTCCTGCAACACTGACCTTATCTTCTGTGGTGTCTTCAGCATTAAGATGGTCGTAGTTCCCTGTGATGTCTGTAGAACTGTGTGTCTTTTCAAAAGAATATGGAAAAGGGTCTACGCCTCTCTCGCGCAGCCTGGCGAGCTTATCTACCCTTTCCTTTATCAGTCTGTTCTCTTCTTCAATACCCATTATGATTTCACCATATAGGTCACATATATGTATCAAACCTGTGTCAGACTAGAATAAATGGCGTTTTATAAACATTTTGGTTGCTGGTATAGGACTTGAATGTGAAGAATATGGTGGTTTAAAGCAGTCTTTATGCCTTGAGTAATGTTTATAACCTAGATTCAGTTTCTTGTTCAGACTGATGGCAAAAACGAAAAAACGTGCCCATAGCGGCTCCAAGTCTCCTAAGGGTTTCAGAAATTCAAGTTCGGGCAGAGGTTTCAGGCCGTTGAATCCCTGGAGAGTAACTTGTGCAGAATGCGGTGATTCCTGTGAAGTCCCATTCAAACCTACTGGAGAAAAACCCGTCTATTGTAGAGCGTGCTTCAAGAAGAAGTCAACACTTAAGAGAGTGAATAAATCAATAAGCTCATAATAAAATAAAGATTATGATTAAAACGCTTTGCGTTTAGATCATATCTCGAAATCCAGTTCGCTGTCCAGCGAGTCAAGATCAGAATCAAGGAAATCTTCATCCAGATCATCTATCCCTGCGAGTTCTGTGTCAAGCGCGTCAACTTGTTCTGAAGCAGTACCTGTATCTTCTGCTGTTGTGGGCTGTTGAGTTGTCTTAGAACCGCAGCCTAATGCGGATACCAGAACCAGTAGAATCAATATGGTGATGACTTTTTTCATAGGATATCTCCTCCTGTGCCTCTCTTCGTAGTTTTTGTTTATAAATCTTACTTTTTAGCGTATCATATACTCAGCCCTTCAGGGATTAGTTTTTGATTTGGTCTCAAATAAAGAATAAAAAATTAAAAATCGAGGATCACTCCTCGTTATCCTCTTCTTCTGCTTCGCCGTCTTCAGATTCGTCAGACTCTTCTTCATCAGAGTCCTCTTCCTCTTCAGTTACGTCTTCGTCGTCTGTTTCGTCAGATTCGACTTCGGTCTCCTCTACTTCCTCAGTCTCTTCTTCATCCTCTTCGTCAGACTCTTCAACGACATCATCAAGGTTGCCATTGTTGAGGCTCTTTATCTCATTGACGACTTCCCTAAGGAGGGTCTTGGCATTGGTGAGCGCCTGTTTCGCTTCTGTGAGCAGAGCTCTTACCTCTTCTCCTGCACTCTCGACAGCCTCATCGCTGTGAGCGTCTTTCCAAAGGTCCTTTGCCTGTCGGTAAAGGTCAGCAGCAGTGTCAAGCTCTGAGCTGAATTCTCCAAGCTTGTCATCAAGTGCTGAAATGTCAAGTCCTTTCTCATCAAGCTTATCTCTTGCTTTGTAGAGCCTCTCTTCGAGTTTCTCCGTCCTGTGGACAAGATTTCCAAGCCTTGCATTCACGGCTCTTGCAGCGTGCTTCTCCAGGGCAATCTTAGCCTTCTGCCATGCATTCCTGATTGTCTTTGCAGCCTCGTTTATATCTTCACGAGATGCGTCCTCTCCCAGAGTCTCAATAGTATCTTTTGCAGCCTGGATCTCTTCTATCTTAGCGTCGATATCCGCAGTTATATCTGCAATCTCCTCTTCTGTAAGGTCTTCTGAAGACTGGACCTTCTCTTTCAGCCTCTCAAGCTCTTTCAGGATAAGATCTGCGACGTTCTCAAGGTGTGGCTTAGCTTTATCTTTCAACTCTTCACGCATTGCCTGGCACTCTTCAGAATCATCTCCTTTACATTCCTGGTAACTTTCTTTAGCCTCAAGGAAATCTCCTCTGTGCTCGCGATACTTGTTACGTGCCTGCAGATAGTTCTCTTTAGCATCCTGATATCTTTCTCTGGCCTTTTCCAGTGTCGCTTTAGCTCTCTTAAGCGGTGGGAACTCATTATCAGAAAGCCTTTCCCTGAATTCAGCACGTCGCTCCTGAGCTTTCTCTTTGAAATCCCCTTTCAGTTCCTGAATCCTTTCGCGGGTCTGTTCCTGGAACTCTTCTTTGATCTCTTCTGCTCTCTCTTGAGTCCTTTCACGGAACTCTTCACGTACTTCGAGCCTCCGTTCCTGTATCTGCTCTCTCGGACTTAGAGTCGCGTCTTCTTCAGCAGTATCCTCTACAGATCCTTCATCTGTCATCTCGTCTGTAGCATTCAGAAGCACTGTATCTACTGTTACAGTGTCTACATCCTCCTGAGCGAATGCCATGGGCATAAGACTCATAAGGAATATCGCCAGAACGAGTATTGCACTTATTTTCTTGTTCATTTCATTTACCTCCAAACCTTCGTTTTGGTGGTCCCTCAAATCCACTTTGTGGATTTGAGTTACCTCTTTGATATATCATATAGTCTCATGAAAATCATATTGTTGATCAACATGGTGCAGTCGCGATACTCTCAAGACCGCATAAGCAAGACTGGTCACTTCTCGTTGCGTTGTCCTGTTTCGTCATATTCTCATACCGTTTAAGCTTCGACCCTTGCTGCACATAAGTCTGGATCCCGTCCGCCACCTTCAGTTGTGGTTCTGCATGCTCGTATCCTTTACCGAGCACCAAGACCCCGACATCATCATTATACTTCATGTATGTCTTTCCTGCTGTGCAGTTGTATACTTGCCCTACAAACAGGCCCTGTTGCCTCAGTCTTGTAGCCAGCCTGTCAGACAGGTCAGCATCCTCCTTGCTCATCAATATGAGCGCTCTTTCTGGGGGACACACCTCTTCCTTTTTCCTTGCTTCTCCATTTTCGTATGTCATCTCTCATCCCTCAACACCTTTAATTTATATTATTGATACGGGACCGCCCAATGCCTCGTCCAGAGAGCATTCGCTTCAGGGCGGAAACCCGAGCCGATGTATGTAATAATGACAGGGTTGTTTAAAAAGATACTTTCTGTTAAAACGCTTTACGGGCGATTATAAGCGCTCTAAAACTTTACGAAACTTCATATCCTGTCTGTTTGCTGTAATGGGGCTGTTTAGTGGTTGTTTTTCCCTTATAGGTGTTATTTCGTGTTTAATCTTTTACGATATTTTTTTATACTTTCACTTATTTGGTAGTGGGATGAGACTTGTCAACTTTGGAGCATTCGTATTGGCTATCCTGCTGTTAGCAGCTCCTGCCCTGGCAGCTACCTTACATGGCAGCATATATGATATTGAACTCAATGAGCTCACAGATGTCATTGTTGAGGTTGATTCTGAACCTATGCAGCGACAGGTAGCCAAGGATGGACAGTATTCTTTTGAGCTGAACCCGGGTCAGTACACGCTCACAGCAAACTATACTGATGGTCTTTCTGTGTATGGTGTAGAAGAGACAATAACAATATCAGAAGAAGGGGACTATACATATGACCTTTTCATATTCCCTGAATTTGATATCGATGATGAGGAACTCCTCGGGACGCAGGACCTTATAGAGCTTTCCAATGATGTCTTTGTCGATAAGAAGATCGATTGGAATCTCTTCCTTGTGCTTGTGGTCATTGCAGTCCTTGTTGTCCTTGTCACTGCTTACTTTGTTGTTGGGCATATCAAGAAGCGTGGAGAGATGCAGGAGCTGGAAGAGGTGGACAAGCTTGAGGCGACAATCAAAGGAGAATCCCCTCCTGAACAGCCTAAGAAGCTTGTTGTCGAACCAGATCAGTTTGTTGAGGATGTGTTAGAGGTCATACGTAGTGAAGGTGGGCGCACGACGCAGAAGGAGATCCGGAAACACATACCTCTGAGTGAGGCAAAGATAAGCCTGATAATATCTGAACTAGAACATAAGAAGATAGTCCATAAGGTCAAGAAAGGCAGAGGTAATATAATCATACTCAATAAGAAATGATTCAAACAGATCTTTTAGCTTCTTTTCTTCTACCTGCCCCTTTTATGTATGGTGCCAGTGCCCCGTTTGCACTGAACGTCATTATCGCTCCCTGCCATATGGTGAAAACGACTCCTATTATGCTCCATAGTATTGTCATAAGTTCCATGTCTACACCCCCTACAGTGTCAAATAAAGATCAAGATAAGGTAAAAAAAATTTAATACGACAATTCCACTGATGGTGGTAATATCTGGTGGAATTGTGGAGTCAAGAACCACTTGATAGGGTGTCTATATACTCGTGCCACCGGTCTATTTGACTGGTGGTTCTTGACAATAAAAAAATCATTCAGTTGCCAGGAATGCCCACCAAGGTTTCTTTGCCTGGATGACTTCTCCAGTCTCAGCATCGACCTGTGCCTGTACCTGCATCTGAGCCTTGAAAAGACCTAATACTCTGGACTGCTTCTGAGCCTTGACTTCGTATACTGCTCTGGCCTGATCCCCTTGACCTGTCTCTTTCAGCTCTATCTCGCAACCGTTCTCTTCAGAACATACTTTCAGCTGTAGCCTTTCAAGAGCCTTCTCTGACGCGGTGTCAGGCATCACCTTGATCTCCGCAGTCTTGCCGTTGCTCAGCTTAGCTTTCACCATGGTCTTTTCCTGGACCTGTTCCTGCATGAGTTCCATACCTGTCTGGGCAGAAGAGTCTCCTACCTTCAGCTGCATCCTGTTACCTTCCTGTGTCTGGACCTGGAGGTTCTTTCCACCTTCACTTATCATGTTGCCAGCCTGAAGTCTCTCTTCAGATTGAGTGCGTTCTTGGGCCA
>JAUVBP010000172.1 GCA_030591125.1 Candidatus Woesearchaeota archaeon
AGGATGCTGAACTGAAGAAGAAGATAGTATTTGCGACCTGCTCCTCCTGTGATGAGAGCGCAATAAATGAGGTCCTCAAGAGGCCTGAAGTGCAGACAGTACTGCAGAAAGACAGGATAACTGCAGAGATGCGCGGTGTCGAGGAATTGCTGTCAGAGATCTCAAAAGAAGGTGCTGCAGCATACGGGATAGACGAGACAGAGACATCAGCCAATGCAGGAGCGGTAAAAATCCTGCTGATAACAGACGCATTCATACAGAAAGAACGTCAGGACGGAGACTTTGTCCGTGTGAATGGTATAATGAAAGCTGCTGACCGGAGCGGTGCAGAGATAAGGATAATCTCCTCTGACCATGACGGCGGAAAGAAACTTGATGGCCTGGGAGGGATCGCCGCGATACTCAGGTATAAGATGAACTTCTGAACCTGGCTTTCAGGTCAGGTATCCATAATCATTTCCCTAAGACTTTCCTCACTTCTCTTGACATCATGAGCTCTTCCTGCGTAGGAATCACGAATACCCACTTCTTAGACAAGTGTGAGGATATGCGCGTCTTGCTTTCCCTGTTTGCTCTCTTGTTGAGGCGTAGGCCAAGATAATTGAAATGGGATAGTATCTCTTCTCTCACCCACCAGGCATGCTCACCTATGCCTCCTGTGAACACTATAGCATCAACACCACCCATGGCGGCTATGTACGCCCCTATGTACTTGATGATGCGGTAACAGAATACCTGATGAGCCACCAGAGAATCATGGTCCTTTGACATTGCGTTGTGGATGTCACGCATATCATTCTTGCCACAAATGCCAAGGAGTCCTGAGCTCTTATTGAGAAGCTGCTCTACCTTCCTGAAATTCCAATTCTCCTTATGCTGAAGATAAGGGACAATCGCAGGATCCAGATCACCACTTCTCGTGCCCATCACAAGCCCTTCCAACGGTGTGAAACCCATGGAAGTATCAACAGACTTGCCCCCATCAATAGCAGCAATAGAACAGCCATTACCCAAATGACAAGTCACTATCTTTGTCTTACTTATCGGCCGCCCCATCAGCCTCGCAGCCTCATGAGAGATGTAATCATGGCTCGGTCCATGGAACCCGTATCTGCGTATCATATGCTTCTTAGCAAGCGCCTTTGGAAGGGCATATGTGAATGCTTTTTCAGGCATTGTCTGATGGAACGCGGTATCAAATATCGCCACCTGAGGTACCTTGAATAGCTTCATACAGGCACGTATCCCCTTAAGCTCAGGCCCATCATGCAATGGCGCAAGCTCAACTATCTTATCCAATGCCTTGATCCTCTTTGCATCAAGGCGGATCGACTTTGAATTTGTACCTCCGTGAACAACACGGTGACCTATGGCATCAATCTTAAACCCTCTCTGATCCACAAGCTTCACGATCTGCAGGATACCTTTGGCATAATCATTGACCCGTTCCAGATAACCTCGCAGGACACTTTTCTCTCCTTCAAACAATGAATACTTTATCGACGATGATCCTATGTTGAGAATAAGTATATGTTCCATTGTATACCTCTTTTGACAATGGTAATAGGAAACTATTTAAATAGTTTGCCCGTGATTTGAGCTGTCAAATAAGAGGTGACAGTATGGCAGCTAAAAGACCAAAGATAATCAAGAAAGACCTGAAGAGAGTCTCGGTCAAACCCAATCTTCTCAATTACGAAAAAACATACCGTTCATTCAGCTACAAGAAAGTGGAGAAAGAGCTGGCGTGGCTAGGAAAAGGGAAGCTCAATGCAGCACATGATGCCGTGGACAAGCACCTCAACACCTGGAGAAAGAACAAGGTAGCACTATACTGGATAGGTGATGAATGCGATAAAAAATACACGTTCCTAGAGCTTGCGCAACTGTCTAACCAATTCGCGAACGCTCTTGTAGAACAGAAGATCAAGAAAGAGGATCGTGTGTTCCTTTTCCTTCCAAGAATACCCGAGCTATACTTCTCATTCTTAGGCATACTGAAGACAGGCGCCATAGCAGGAACCATGTTCGCTGCGTTCGGACCTGACGCAATATATGATAGACTGCACGACAGCGGCGCAAGTGTGGTGATCACATCACCAGAGCTTAAGCCCAGGATTGACAAGATACGAAAAAAGCTGCCTGATCTCAAGACTGTGATAGTGACAGGATCCGTAAAAGTGAATTCCAGAAAAGGAGAAGTGCTTTTCAATGACATGATGAAAGGCCAGAGCAGGAACTTCAAGACAAAAGAGATGAAGCCAAAAGATAAGGCATACATGCTCTATACATCAGGTACCACTGGCAAGCCGAAAGGAGTCGTCCACACCCATTACGATATAATACACCAATACATGACATCCAAATGGGTCCTTGACCTCCAGGAAGAGGATGTCTATTGGTGCACTGCAGACCCGGGATGGGTGACAGGAATAGCATATGGCATCCTTGGCCCATGGGCAAATGGCACCTCATCAGTTGTTGATGCCCGTAGATTCTCTGCAGAGAAATGGTATGACACACTAGAAAAGTATAGGGTCACTGTATGGTACACTGCCCCGACCGCCATAAGGATGATGATGAAAGAAGGATCGAAGCTCGCCAAGAAATTCGACCTATCATCCCTCAGGCATATGTGCTCTGTGGGAGAGCCATTGAACCCTGAAGCAGTATACTGGGGACTGAATACAATGGGACTTGTATTCCATGACAATTGGTGGCAGACCGAGACTGGAGGGATACTCATAGCGAACTATCCTGGAATGGCAGTCAAACCAGGATCCATGGGAAAACCATTCCCAGGAATAAAAGCCGCCATAGTTGACGAACATGGTAAGATCAAAAAGACCGGTAAAGAAGGTAACCTTGCAATAAAGCCCGGCTGGCCATCCATGATGATTGAAGTGTGGAAAAACCCTGTCAAGTATAAAGAGTATTTCAAGAACGGGTGGTACATCACAGGAGACAAGGCAAAGGTCGATAAGGACGGTTACTTCTGGTTCATCGGACGGGCAGATGATGTGATCAATACAGCAGGCCATAGAGTCGGTCCGTTTGAAGTCGAATCAGCGCTGGTCGCGCATCCGGCAATCGCAGAAGCAGGAGTCATAGGAAAACCTGATGAGATGTTTGGTGAGATAATCAAGGCATTCGTATCCCTGAATAAAGGATACAAACCAAATGACGGGCTGAAGAAAGACATCCAGCATTTCATGAAAAGATACCATGCAGGACATGCATACCCAAAAGAGATAGAGTTCAGGGACAACCTGCCTAAGACGCGATCCGGCAAGATAATGCGGAGAGTGCTGAAGTGCCAGGAACTGGGACTGCCTGTAGGGGATATCTCTACTCTTGAGGATGACTGAATAATTTTTTATTGATATATTTTCAAATACATAAATAGAGTTCTAGCATCGCACCACCACCCTGCGCTCGCTATGCTTCTGC
>JAUVBP010000109.1 GCA_030591125.1 Candidatus Woesearchaeota archaeon
AAACCTACTGTATACCTGACAAGGATATTGGCCAGCTTCTCTATCTCACTCTGGGACAGGTCCATCTTCTTGAATGCCACCAGTTCTGCCATGAGATCCTTGCCCACATTGGCGAAGACCTCTCTCATCCGTGCAGGGTCAGTGAACTCTTGCTTGCTCGGTTTGTGCTCAGCAAGGATGTTCCTTGCCATGTCAAGAAGTTCGTATTTGTCCTCGGATAGCTTGAACTCCGGAGGGGTCATATGGTATATATATTGGACAGAATCAGCAAGACGGAATATGACAATCTCAGTATCGTCACCTATTATGTAGCTGTCCAGTTCTTCCCCATCAGGAGGATAGTTTGCCATGAGCTTTGTCCACATGAAATCAGGCTTTATCATAGGATGGAAGAAATTACTGTAGATATCCCTATCACCTATATGGTAACCTGAAAGGAAAGGTCTTGCGACGGTGATCAGGCGGGTCTTCTCCAGGATATTGATGACATATACCAGGAGCTTGATGTAATTGCTTATGCCTGGTTTGAGCTTCTCGTCAACGATCTTGATGAGGTTGACCTTTTCCTCTCTTGCTTTTCTCTTCAGATCGACATACATGCCTATCGGATCAGCCCTCAATGTCTGGAAGATCAGCTTCTGTATCTCAGTATACCATCTGTTGGCGAATCTCTTCGATGATTCGTCCACCTGCAGCGCAGTCAGGGTGAACATGTCCTTCTGCTTGGACAGCTTATCGTACACCTCTGCAATCTCTTTAAGAAGGAGTGTCTGATTATAATCGTACTCGTATTCCCTTTTCTGCGTGAATATTATCTTTGTTGCGTTCTTGGACTCTATCAGGTTATCGCAGACCCTTGACATCACAAGAGAGTTATTCTCTATAGAAGGTACTATAGGCGCTCCTTCGTAATTCACACGGAGGACATTATCCTCTCCCTCATGCACTATCTCATATGAATAGAGGGGTTTATTGGCCTGGAACATTATACAGATTCACCTTTTTCGTATTAGGTGCAGAGTGCATGCCAAACATACCCTAATAACTACACCACTAAAACATACTCACACAAACTTTATTATAACAAAAACGTGCCAAACAATTATATTATTTATCCCTTAATTGGCACGTTTTTGGGATTAAAAATGTCGCGCTGAAGTACGGGGTACTAAACCCCTTAAAATGTCAGCGACATTTTAAATAATAGTATTGGATTAAGACTATGTAAATACCTAGTATCAGACTCTGTCTGGTTTAATAAAGGTTTTGTTAGGTATTTAGAAAGATGGTGAATGTTTAAAAATGGCTGACCAGATGACTGCACCGCCCGGCGTTGGAGCACCTGCGGCAGCACCAAAACCTGCTGGAGGAGGCCTTTTCGCACCTAAGCCAAAACCCGGTGCTGACCTGAACAAGTCTGTTTCTGACCTTGCTGGCGAGCTCAATAACCTGAGCCGCAGGATGATGGTGATTGAGGAAAGGTATACCAACCTTAGGAAGAAGACCCAGGTGACTGACCAGAACATGCTCACAAGCAACAAGAAGACCATGACCGAGATCCAGACCATGCACTCCACGCTGGATGAGTTCAAGAAAAAGCTGGACGATATAATCGAGAAGATGAAGATCATGGTACGCGAGCTCAAGGAATGTGCAAAGAGGCAGGATGTTGATGTGCTCCAGAAATACATCAACATATGGGAACCGATAAATTTTGTCACCAGAGATAATGTGGTCAAGCTCATCGCAGAACAGGTGGATGCACAGTTCAAGGATCTTAACATCAGGCTTCAGGAAGAGAAATATATCAAAGAACAGATACAGCTCGCATTAAGGGACCTTAAGCACTAGAGTCTATTTCTTATCCTGTGCTGATTGACAGGGGATCTGATTGACCTTGATGGACTAATCATCCTTTATTGCTGATGGACTGGCACCTCCATGCCATGTGAATCTGGGCCTGACCCTCATCATCATTATCTTTTCATTGAGGTCGTCGAAGACGACTGCAGTCCCTTTCAATGTAGGAAGGTCGTTCATCGCACGTTCAATCCCATGTTCCATGTAGCTTTGGGCAAGAAGACCTAATGCCTGCACATCAAGCCGGGCAGTTATCCTGTGAGATAATACAGTATCACACTGAGTCATCACATCTGTATGGATCTTTCCTGGCTGCTGCGTAGCGACGATGAGAGATATTCCCGGCTGCCTCCCTTCTCTCATTATTATCTTAAGGGGTTCTGTTGCAGCATTCACATCCGCCTCGTCCTTCGGAAGGAACTCATGTGCCTCATCGATGACGAGCCATACCAGAGGCATGTCCTGTTTCTGTGCTTCATCTCCTGCCTGATCCGTGAAGTAATCCTCAAGGTATTTTATTGAAGAGAGTTCTTCCCCCTTCCTGAATTCCATCCTTGTGAGGAAAAGGTGTTTTGATACTATCCCTACCACCAATGCTTTGACATCCCATCCTCCAGGCATTGTAGCATAGCAACTTACATCAAGCACAGTTATCTGTCCACCTTTGGCAAGATCCTCGATAGGTGTTCCTTTCTCAGAAAATACTCCCCAACCTTCTGCTGTAGTGAACATGCTTTTGATGGCGGATATTACATGAGGATCAGTCTCCTTATCTGCCGCAATATATGTAAATATATCCTTCATCTGATACTTTTCATTCTTCTCTGAGACCTGCTCCATTATCTTCTGGATGTACAGGCCATTCTGAGAATACTTGTCCTGCTTGAACGCGACACACCAATCATCACCAGTTATCATGTGCGGTTCGAGTGAGAATGGGGCATCAGTTCGGATTCCCTTCTTCTTATATTCATAATAGAATCTTTCAGGCGTGAATATCTTCAGTTCAACAGGATGTGGTGTTATCCCATAAGGTGCAAGGAGATCTTTCTCTTTCTTGTTCGCATGACCCATGGTCCAGTATATCCCCATGGTGTCAAGAAGTATGATACTCAGGTTCTGCTGCACACTTGGATCAAGCATGGATAGGCCTTCGGCAATGACTCCCATTGTATAAGACTTTCCACCACCTCGTTTTCCGCAGATGAGTACGACGTGCGCTCCTGCGACATCCATGTACACAGTCTTGTCCATGAACAGCTTGTCAAGCTTCTCTACATATTGTCTGCCAAGAAGTATCGCGCCCTTTGTACCGTACTTCTTCACATCAGCAGGGGATCTGCCTATGACTACAGGCATATCTTCTGGACTCTGAGCTTCTTTTTTATCCTCTGCCATCTTCACCTCTACACAAGATACTGGTGTGTCGAGTATTTAAATGTTTTTTCGTCGGGCCAGATACGAAAGAAATATGTACAATGCGTCCACGCCTAACGAAACCTTTAAAAACAACATTCCCCTCAGTTGACCTATCGCTTGGTTCGAGGATTAATATGCCAGAAGATACCCCCACAGAAGCTGTCCTGAGCATGAAGCAACAGGGTCTTTCAAACAATCAGATCGTGACAGCATTACAACGGCAGGGGTACAATACAAATCAGGTTCTGGATGCCATGAACCAGGCAGATATAAGGATGCAAACAAAGATGCCGTTTGACGGCGCAGGTGGTAACATGGCAGATCCAAATCTTCCTCCGAACATGCCCCCTCCAGGGGTTGATCCAGGCGTTCCTGTCGCGGGCGAAGAGCTCGCAATGGTAGATGATAGTGGAACCAATGAACGTATTGAAGAGATTGCAGAAGCGATCATCGAAGAGAAATGGAATGATCTGATGGAGAACATCAACCGCATAATAGAATGGAAGGACAAGACAGAGACACGGGTCACACAGATGGAGACGATGATGAAGTTGATGAAGGATGACTTTGATAAGATGCACCAGTCCATTCTCGAACGCGTAGGAGAATATGACAAGCACATCGGTGACGTGGGCACAGAGGTCAAGGCACTGGAGAAAGTGTTCCAGAAGGTGCTGCCGGGCTTCATAGAGAACGTCTCAGAGCTCTCACGGATAACTGACAGCATGAAAGCACATGCTTCTGCTCCTGCAAAGCACCAGTAATATTTTTATCTTTTAATCTTATTTTTATCTTTTTACTTCTTATGATCGATATTTATCTCTCAGACTACGACAGAAGAATTGATTACAGATTATTGATATGTGGTCAAGAAGCTTTAGCAGCCAATAGCTTGATTGTGAGCGCGCCGACCATGAGGATAAAGAACATACCGATCGTCTTCGGATGGAATATCACCCTGCCGACATTCTGGTTGAAATCACCAGTATCAGTCGTCAGCTCTTCACCATCGACAGCAACCACATTGACCTCTCCATCTGCTGAGAAAGGGAGCATAGCCCCCCCATAGACCTGTGACAATGCACCTACAAATATTATCAGAGAGATTATCAACAGGAACCAATGCGGTGTCTGCCAGATATTTGCCACACCAGATATTGCGTCCCACTTAGTGCCGAATGACATGAGCAGCAGCAGGAAGAAAGTCACCAGCAGGAATAGGATGACAAACCAGGGAGCCATTATGACCACTACCTGGACCAGGCCCGGGACAAATATCATCATTATGGCTATCGACAACGCAATGAGTGAATGCAGCCCTTTATTCTCCCCCAGGATCTGTGATTTCTCAAGAAGTGCGAACACGATGACAAATACTAGAAGTATAGGGAAGATTATCGCGAAATGTTCTATTAGTCCTACGTCCAAAAATGTTGC
>JAUVBP010000104.1 GCA_030591125.1 Candidatus Woesearchaeota archaeon
CGTCGTCGGAACTTAGGCGTGTTTTGCAGCGTGCTTTCAATTACAGGGCTGATGAGAGAGAGGTGCAGGATGCTATCTTCCATGCTGCTGAGCATGTTGGGGTAAGCGTCGATTACCTGAAAGCGCAAGGACTTTACAGAGAGCCTGAATCTGTTGAGGATGTCGCTCCTGTCAAGACTGATTTTGGTGCTCAATGGGCTTTGGCGTGTTCAGACAGGGAAAGCAGGACGCAAGAGTATCATCGATCAAGAGATAGTCCTGCATCAGAAGATATATCTGTCCCGGCATGTGTCTCTGGACACGTGGACAATGTCATCGAACTTCACCGCGACCTGCAGAAAGGACAAGGATTCTGCTTTAAGGGAGATGGGATGACATATTTCGGTGAAGGGTTCGCACCTGAAGCCACTGATTCTAGATTTATCAATTGATCTTTTGATCGTGCAGGTATCGCGTCAAAAGGTCAGGCATCATGACCTGCAGCTCAGACAGGAATTCTCCAAACATTTAAAAACTAAGATTGGACAGTGTATATCCATGGTCAATGTCTATTACACTGGATTAGGTCCGAAGACCAGCACCAAGAAGATTCAAGCAATCACTCACCGTCTCCTGCATAAGATAGTTTCTGAAGAGAAGATAAAGCTCAACAAGAAAGTGCCGCTCAAGGTGCACTTCGGCGAGAAAGGTAACGTAACTTTCATCAAGCCTGAGAACTATGCAGGTATCATCAACTACCTCAAAGAACATGATGTCAAGTCTTGTTTCATGGAGACAAGCGTGATGTATGGCGGTCAGAGGGCAAGGAAAGAGACACATATCAAGCTCGCCAAAGAGCATGGTTTCACCCAGCTTCCGATAATCATCGCAGATGGGGATCAGGGAGAGAATTATGCAGAAGTCGAGATCAATAAGAAACATTTCAAGAGCTGCAAGATAGGGAAGGACTTCCTTGATTATGATCAGATATTTGTCATCGCCCATTTCAAGGGTCACATGTTTGCAGGTTTCGGTGGCGCGATAAAGCAGCTATCCATGGGATGTGCTGCAAAAGGTGGCAAGCTTGCCATGCACATGGATGTGAAACCACATATCAAAGACCGGAAATGCAAACGATGCCACCTCTGTGAGCCTGCATGCAATGAAGATGCGATAACTATCGGGGAGAAGTCGTTCATAGACCAGGATAAGTGCGTAGGGTGCGGTGCATGTGTCGCGGTCTGCCCGCATAAGGCAATAACTGTCTTCTCGTTCAAGAGCATACTGAGGATGATAGGTATAGGCAATCCGTTCAAGGAGAAACTTGTCGAGTATGCTTACGCCGCACAGAAAGGCAAGAAGAACATCTACATCAACTTTGCCATGGACATCACCAAGGGTTGTGATTGCATGGGGAAAGTGATGACGCCTATCATGGAAGACATAGGCATATTCATCTCCACTGATCCTGTCGCTATAGACAAGGCTTGTCATGACCTTGCAAAAAAGAACGGAAAGAAGTTCCGGGGCTTTGAGACTTTCAAGTACGCAGAGAGCATCGGGCTCGGGTCAGCGGATTACGATCTTATAGAAGTGGATTGAGTTTTATTGCATTCTCTTCAGCACATATTCGCGTAGGAATATTTCTGTCAGGACATTATTAATACGCTGAGGGAGAGCCATCTTCCTGATGACCGAGCAGGGAGGTGTCTGAGATGTGGCCGTTGGAAGAGATGAAGATGCGGAATTTTAAGGGTGTGTTGAGCTATTGTGAAAGGGAGTACTCTAGCTTTGATGATGTGGAAAGGGATCAGATAACGCATATCAGGGAGACATATGATGCTGGGCAGTATTCAGCGCAGTTGGATGCCTTGATAGATGACGTGCTCAGATCCCGTCGCACCCGCTCAGAGGAGAATATCTGAGTGGATCTTTTTTGTTCTTTCTTTATTCGAACTCTCTGACATACTCCCTATTCACATCCAGCGTCACATATCTGTAAGAAGAAGTTGACTGCGGCTCTATGAGATGTACTTCATCGTCAGTCGCAACAACATTGATCGCGTGCGGCACTGAACTTATCCATTCAGAGAATAACGTTGAATTGACGACAGAAAGCGCTGTGTCAAAGAAATCTCCATGGCTCTCTTTGAAGTTCGGAGCGTATATTATTGTCCCGATGACCGGGCCCACAGGATTCGCAGATGCCTGGTCTATCTCATAGAGTGCGTCAGCAAAGACTTGAGCATACTGCAGGCACAGCACATCACCATACGCGACAATCTCATCCGAATCCATGATGGTTATCTTGATGAATTCATGAGCGCTCTCGAAGACTCTTTTCACTCCATCCACAACACCTTCCGAATCACCGACATGCCTGATGAAGTTTGCAGTGTCATTATAGTCGAGCTCTGTGCTGAATTCTTGTGCAAGCTTTATCTTCTCTTCAAGAGTCAGCTCTTCTCCAATGACTGTCTTACCTTTGCCTGCAAGCATATAGAACAACCCGATACGGAAAGCATCGCTCGGCACACCTTCTCTGTACCACACTTTCTCATTCACCACATCTTCTATCTTCTCTTCTATGGAGTCACCTTCTGCAGTACGCAATACTTCTGCCAGACCATGTTCTTTGCTCATGACAACAGCTTCTGTCCTGTACTGTCTCCAGTGCGTACTATATATTACGTGGTTCACTGATGCCAATGCACCAAGAAGCAATAATGAACACGTCCTGTACAGAGGACTCTTTCTACCTTTAGCGAGCATAGGTATTTATTCAGAAAAGAGTTATTTAAAACCAGTTCAGGATTTTTTTTATTATTCTGCACATCATCTAAAATCGGGTTCAAGATCATCAGAAGCATAGAAATCATCATCATAAAAATCCGTCACGAGTGTCACAACCCAAACTGACTGTAAGGGTACACAAGATCATAGATTTTTTGTGTATGGTTTGACACTGGTTTTAACAGACGGATTTTTAGGACACTCAAAATCACTTTGTGATTTTGGGGTGCCAAAACGCAAAGCGTTTTGAGCGTGCCAAAAATTTCTAGTGAAATTTTTGTGCATAGCATTCCGTGCCAGTCACCACTACAGGTGCTTCGACAGTCCCTACTGCAGTCCTGCCCTGCCATTTGGTGATCTCCCGGCCATACTCATCTTTTCCTACGACGAACAACCAACCTGGAAGGAACACATTGCACCTGATGGAGGCAGTCTCCTCAAGCTCTTCCTGCCCCAGCGTGATGCTTGAGATTGATGACCTCGGCAGGCCTTCTGTCGATGCGATAAAAGAATGATCCCCATCTTTCTTCATCCGTACTACAAGATACTCGAATCTGGGATGTGAAGGTTCTACACTACAGTAGACTCGATACTCATTAGGTCTTGAGAATGGATATGGTTTGTATTCATACATGGATATCTTGGCTTCAAGAGTCGATAGGTCAAGCATATGAGCGTCAGGGTTATCATACCTCTCTACATATTCTTGATGTCCAAGATCATACTTATTCTCTTCATGCCTGCACTCCTCACCGCATCCATACAATAATCCTATTGCTGCAGCAAGAACTATCTTTAGCGAAGTCATGATATTATCGGGCAGGGCATGGATTATAAACGTTACTGGGAGAAATTATCTTTATCCGCATATGGTCTGATCAGTTATCCAGCAGTACACGCTCTGTATGTGTGTTATGTGTTATTAAGCCGTTTTCCGGCCTTTTGACCCATAGCCTTATAAAGGGGCGTAGCTTTCCCAGCTCATTCACTTGCAATAAGCAGGTGATGTTTTGGAGGAATTAGTAAAATGACAAATGGAACAATAAAATTTTTCAACCAGGGTAAGGGCTTCGGCTTCATCGCTGGTGAAGACGGCAAAGAATACTTTGTCCACACAACAGGCCTTAAGGAAGGAATGAACCCACAGGATCTACAGGAGAATGTAGCAGTTACATTTGACGTTGTCCAGGGCGATAGAGGACCTAAGGCAGAGAACGTGTGCCTTTCAGAGTAAGTTGACGATCCTACTGATCTGAGAAGATAAGTATTATTGTGCTTACACATTCCGGTTTTCGGATCGGGGTGATTTTTTTTTCTTTTTTTATTATCATTCCCAGTTTCTCTTTGATTCTCTTTTCATGTGTTGCTCTACATTTAGGTGGCATACAACCCATCTTCCCATGAACATTACGAAGAATACTGTAGACGATGCATATCATGTCCGTGGCAAGGATAAGGATTCATTCCTGAGCCTTGATCAGATCTTTGAGAAGTATAAATGTTGATAGATTCAGGGATTTAGGTGGATTTTCTCTTTATAAAGGTTATAGATAATCACCACTTCGTAGTGGTTAATATCCGAAACATTTATAAACTGCGAATTTTTGTGCTAGGGTGTCTGTTTCTTGTGTTTTTGGCCATTTGAGAATCTTGAAAAAGAGGAGGTTCGTAGAAAATGGTTGTGGTTCGTAAAAGTGCTCTTGAGGAGTTTGAGAAGGTTAAGAAGTTAGTTCAGGAAGGTTTTCCTGATTTTGATGTTCGTAATCTTTGTGTTTTGCTTGGTAGGTTGGGGACGTATCATTACAAGAAGAAGTCAATGCTTGTTGGGACTGAAAGAAAATTGTACAATTTGTTGGTTGAGAATTCTTATAACCCGTTTACTGTTTATCGTTGGGCTTTGCTTGAACGAGTTCCTGATGAGATTAAGTTTCAGTTGAGGAATCATTACTTGAGCCAGAAAACTGCAAGCAGACTGTTCTTTGAACGCAGACACGAGACTGAGACTAGCTTGCAGGTTGATATCAAACAGTTGAGTTTGAAGATAATAAAGGAGATGTGATAAACATGGTGAATATAAGAAAACTGAAAGTCAGAGGAAGAAAACTTCCCAATGTTCTCAAC
>JAUVBP010000038.1 GCA_030591125.1 Candidatus Woesearchaeota archaeon
ATCATAAGGGCCCCTTGCGGGGCAGAACGAGGTCAGACAGTAGTGGCTTCGGAAAAGTAAAAGAAAATGAGTTTTAGGCCTCCATGTAGCCTGAGATAAAGCCTTCTTCAATATCAGATATCTCATCTGCTTCCCGGGCACGCTCAAGGCCAGTAAGTGTGAAGATGTCACCTTCCTCTTCCTCTATCACCTCTTTCTCCAGCTCACGCATGAAACGCGCAGCCTCAAAGTTCATTGTCTTCTTGAATCGCTTAGTCATCCAATCACCTCCTGAGTAAGTTGAATAGTATTGCAATCAGAACCATGCGTCACTGAACTGCATATCGAACGTACGCATCTTATCATCTGTTGAGCAGGTCCTTGATGTCATGCATCTGATCTGCCTGTAGAACAGGTCCTGGATTGTGCTGTTCGAAAGGTCTGAAGGGTCCGGGTTGAATTCGTCTGTTATCATCAGCAATCACCTCATTTTTGATATGGTAAGTAAGGTAGAACCGTTTAAATAGCTCATCCGGACAGGTGTCCAGTGGGTAGTGAGCAGGGATTATCCAGAATGTGATAGTGTAGGGGGTTAGAATAGGGGTTAGCAGAGGACTATTGGAAGGTTTGCGGGGAGAGAATGATTAAAACATCTAGTCACCAGAAATCAGATACTGATTCAGGTAGTATTGCCACAACTGCGAGTAAATCCTGCGGGTACGTAAAACTTCAATCAGAATCAAAGTCATAAACATATTTAAATAGAAATTTGACTTGGCAATTTACAATATGAAAAAAATACTGATTACGACAATCATGTTTGTATTATTGACCTCTTATGTATCTGCAGCTATGCCTTCAGGGCCTGCATACTGTGAGCATCAAGGTTATGTTTATGAACCTAATGAAATTGGCATTGGTTATTGTGTTTTTGATGAAGCTACTAGCTGTGATGCAGGGGAGTTTCTTGATGGAACCTGCGGTGTTAAATATGTTAAGGATATCCCCTGTAGAACAGACGGCGAACCGGTTTTTTCTCAATTTGAAGACTGCTGTGAAGGATTTGAACCCCAAAGAAATGTTCTGGGACAACCTCTTTGTATAGAGAAATCAAATTTCTTTCAGAGGATCTGGCAGTGGCTATCAAATTTGTTCTAGAACCCTCCGGGCCTGTCCAACAATCAGTAATATTTCTCGGTTTATTCATCATTTGATATGTCCGTATGAAATATGATATTTCAGGGGAGTCATTTATTCACGTGCCACAGGTGCAATAAAAACTTAGAAATCAGTAAGCTTCTTTGTAGTATGATATTTTATTATTGAAGTCGTGCCTTCAGCCCCGCCTTTTATCGTATTTATCGTGAGGAACTTGCCGTCGGAGAGCTTGCGTATCTTACGCTGAAATGTCTTGTAGACAGCTACGCCGCCCTGCTGCTGATAGAGCTTGAACAGGTCACCTATCTTGCTTCCAGAATTATCCTTCACAAGCTGAAGGACTGTCTGAGTATCATCATCAAGAGCGGCCTTCGGCTTTATGGTGAATTCCTCAAGCTTTGAGAACGCTTCCTTCACATGATCTATCATTATCTTCTTCGACGATTTCGACTCTGCCGCCATGCCGGACTCGCGCATCAGGTGCATCCCCGGACGGACATCCTCAAGCTCAAAAGCACGGACAGAGACGACATCAAAAGCATTGTCATCCCAGCAACCAGGGATGAATGCGTGATCCCCCCGATCCTTCAGTATGCTCTTCGTCTCAGCAAGATTATACTTACGGAACTCGAGCATGTCAGGCATGAGCCTTGACTTTATCCTCTGGTCAAGCTCAGTGATCCAATCCTTATGATTCGTTATCATGAATATAGACTTCTTGAATATCTCCTCAGTAAGCGAGTACAGGAAACCGTAATCCTCCACCTTATCTATCTCGTCGAAAGCAAAGACTGCAGACTTCTTGTTCACGATCTGCTTGACCACTTCGAACAGCTCTTCAGTACGCTTGTTATGCGTAAGTTTGTAACCAAGCTGGTCGCATATCTCAAGAAGTATCTTGAACGTAGTGTTCTTCTGCCAACAGTTGACATAGATAGGGATGACATCATCAGTCTCTTCCTCAAGGTCACGGAAGACATACTTCATAGCAGCAGTCTTGCCGATACCAGAAGCGCCATAGATGAAAAGGTTGCGTCCGTTCCTGCCCTGCAGCAAAGGCTCTATGCAAGTAGCAAGATGACGCTGCTCAGTCTCCCTGTAGGGAAGAAGCTTAGGAAGGAACTCGAAGTCCAATGCCATCTCGTTCCTGAATAAGGACTCATCCCCCTTTAACATGTCCTTGAAAAGGCTCATAGGGCAGGGAAAACCCGAGCGAGATTAAAAATCTTTGGGAAGGGGTTTAAAAACTACTTCTTGGTCTTCCGTATGACACACACATACTTCCTGTCTTCCATGTACTGTTTCAGGACTTTGCTCACTCCCTGACTGTCTAGTTGCACGAAATTTCCATCTCCTCCTGAGTCCATGTATGGACAACGATAAAGAGTACCATCATAATCAACAGTTGCTGACGAACCTGCACCCATCTGACACTGCCCACCTACAGACGTGCTATGGCTAAGATTGAAATCACTATATTCTCTTACGATCTCCTGCAGCTTATGCTGAACTTCTTTATCAGGATGAGGTTCAAATTCAGCATTACACACGAAAAAGACACGATTCTCATTTGCTGCACCTTTCAGTGTGGAAACTTTCTTGCACCCATCCTCGATATCACTCGTTGTGACAACATAGTTCATACCTATCCGGGTAGTGCCTTCCATCGCTTGTGACTCTGAATCAGAGTATGCACCCATAAGTCTGCGAAGATTCTCTGCTATGACTGCTTCGTTCTGCAATCTCCCTTCAGATCCTGAATAAGTCTTTCCGCGGAAAAAATCTGCGTCAATGAACCTATTCCCTAACAGGCTTATCATGATATTCACACCCTGGTCTGCTAATGCCCTACAAGTATGATCATCAAGATTATTACCTGCAGTGAATACATATGATTGCATCCCTTTCGAGTCGGCGTGAGCTATCTTCTCAAGAGTCTCACTCTTCAATATAGGATGAAAGGGGTCTCCTCTCCCATTGATAGTTAGGAACTGTGTGTTGTGATTTTCAGAAAAGTAATCTATAATATTGAAGATATGTTCAATAGGCATTCTCTTTCCAGCCTTGATGTCCTGGGCAACACAACCCAAGCAGGATTGCTGAAGAGTCCCGTCCGGAAGCAGCACCTGCTCTGCACGTTTCTCGCAATAGTTTGCGGCAGGTAAATTTAGGATGGCTATGCTACTGGCCAGTTCATTTCCAAGGTCTTCAAGCTTCTTTGTAATCTCAAGTTTCCATTCCATCTTATCCCCGACACCCATCTGTTACCACTCTACGATAACTACCTTTTGCCGATATATAAGACTTTTTGGCTTATTTTTTTACTTATCCGCTTAATTTATATATAATTACCAATTTAGTACAAATATGACTATAAAGTTGGATGTGAAGGATAAGAAGATAATCCGCCTTCTGGACATAAACTCAAGATTGCCAAACTCAGAGATAGCCAAGAAGACAGGACTCTCGAAGCAAGTCATAGGGTTCAGGATAAAGCGCCTGATAAAGAACAAACTGATCACATCATTCTACACAGTCATAGACATATCAAAATTAGGGTTCACGATCCACAAGAATTTCCTGCGGCTGCAGAACCTTGATCGTAATAAAGAAGCAGAACTCATAGAGTACCTCAAGACAAATCCAAATGTGGTGTGGCTCGCAAGTTGCGATGGAAAATATGACCTTGCTTTCGGAACCTGGGCCAAAGACATGGCGTACCTTGACAAGACACTCAACGATCTTAACCAGAAGTTTGGAGAGTACATATCGGAAAGAGAGATTGCTACAATCATAAAAGGAGAATACTTCATACGGGACTATCTCACAGATAATAAAGAACCCAGTGCGCTACGAGAGTCATTCTTTGGAGCAGTACCCTCACCCGTAAAAATAGATGATACTGACTGGAAAATACTTCTGGAGCTAGGCAGCAACTCCAGGAAGACTTCTGTAGACATGTCTGAATCAGTCGGTGTAAGCGCAGATGCTGTAAGCGACAGGTTAAAGAAACTCGAAAAGTCAGGCATCATAAGACATTACAACATAGTACCAAACGAATCACAATACCCTTATGCACATTATAAAGTCATAATGGGCCTGAAGAACCTCACTGAAGAGAAAGAACTGGCCCTGATCGAGTACTGCAGGCTGGATCCCAACATAGTATACATCGTGAAGTCTCTCGGTCCCTGGGAATTCGAGATAGACCTTGAAGTAGAGAGTGCAAGTCAGTTCAGAGACGTGATGATGCGACTCAAGACTGAGTTCAGCAGCATAATAAGAGACTACTCTGCACTAAATATATACCAAGTCCACAAGTACAACTTCTGCCCGAGCATACAAAGTCACAATGCATAATCGCTGGTCAGAGCCAAACAATCATCCAGGTCAGCACCACCGATATACTGATCTTTCCTTGCAGTATAGAAAGCGAATGCTTCAGATATCAACGGCAGCTGATACGCATCGAACAATGCACTCTGGCCCTCACGTTCTATCCCTAACCTGAAGCGTTCGATGATGAACTCCAGGCCACCTCTCTTCATCCGCTCTTCCAGCTTCCCAACACCCAGATGATCCTTGCTCTCATCTTTCTTGATATACGTACCTTCCTCGCTATGCGGAGGGTAGTATGTAGTACCGAGATAGCCGCACCAGGAATGTCCATGAGATCGCTGTCCCCACAGATCATCTTTTTCCTGCTGCCAATGCTTGATCACTGCATCCACAACATCAAAGTCTTCAGGTTTCAGTAGTATATGCGCCTTTATATCCCTAGAACTGCCAAGATAATGCTTATTCCTCAGACACACAAAATCCTTTGACAGCAATGCAACGAAAAAATCACGGCCGAACGCTTCTGCGACGAGCTCTCCTGCATCGTAAATAGACTTGACACTAACAAGCGACATGAAAAACACCTCCAGCGAAATTTGGTATGCTGTATCTGTAAATACCGCATACGTATTAAAATACTCTTGACAGAAATATGCTGATAAGAATAAGTAAAAATAAGTTCACTTAAGCTTCTGACCGCAATTAGGACAGAAATGGAACAGGGAATGCAGCTTGACGCCGCAGCCAGAACAATGAGCGACCTGAGTGTGGTGCGTATGCTGCTGTGCCTGGTGGTCCGCCTTATGATGTGCCTGAGGATGTGCTGCCTTATGATGCTGCGCCTTCTTGTGCTGCCTCTTATGCACCTTCTCATGATGCGGGTGAGCGATCCTGTGAGCACGATGCTTCGACTCCTTCTTATCACGCATCAGGAGCTTGATGAAACCGATCAATATGAAGATCGCCCCCATAAATATGAACAACGCAAGCTTCTCAGGGTCGATGAACGCTGACATCAGCACCATAGCTCCTCCTATAATGACAAATATAGAACCCGGAATCTTCTTCTCAGACACGAGAGAACACCTTAAGTAATGCGCCACTTGCCGCAAGTATTGTAAGACCGAAAAGGGTGGTGAAAAGACCGCTTATCGCAGGATGACCCGGAAATATGAAAAGATCCATGAGCAGCCAGAGGCCACGCCAGAATGAGATGACACCTACCCCCACAATGACTGCAAACAAGAACTTATGATGGGCTTCAAGATTCTTGAACTTATCGACAATGTCGAACTGGTGATGCAGAGCCTTGACGATCTCCTTCTTCACTTCAGGACCGACTTCCTCATCGACTTCCTTCTCTACCTCTTTCCTGACCTGACGTTTCATCGCCTTTTTCACAGCACCCTCTGCCTCGTCAACCTCTTTCTCGACAGCCCGTTTCACTGCGCGCTTCATGCGTTTGTCAGATTCTTCAGTCATCTTCACCTCTGGAAATATGAAAATGGAAAATAATCATAAAAAGACTATTTAGGTCTTATCCTGTCCATGTTGTTCATGTAAGGACCTAACACCTCAGGTATTGTGACAGAACCATCAGCGTTCTGGTAATTCTCAAGTATCGCGACCATTGTCCTGGAAGTCGCAAGTGCTGTATTGTTCAGAGTATGAGGGAAATAACGCTCTGAACCATTGTCTGCCTTGATGTTCAGGCGCCTGGATTGAGCGTCAGTCAAGTTGGATACAGAACCCACCTCAAAATACTCCTGTTTCCTGGGAGACCATGCCTCCAGGTCAGCACCCTTTGACTTAAGGTCACCAAGATCCCCTGAGCAGGACTCGAAAACCCTTGTCGGGAGGCCAAGCTCCTTGAACAGCTCTATAGAATTGTTCAACATCTCGTCATAATACTTGTACGACTCGTCGGGCTTGCATATCACTACCTGTTCAACCTTGTTGAACTGGTGAGTCCGGAACACGCCTTTCTCATCAATGCCGTGAGCGCCGATCTCTTTCCTGAAACATTGTGAAAGACCACAGAGCTTTATAGGAAGCTTCTTCTCATCCATGGTCTGGTCTATGAACATGCCAACAAGAGGATGTTCTGAAGTGGCAATCAGATAAAGGTCTTCACCCTCTATCTTATAGACCATCTCCTCGAAGAAATCCATGTCAACAACACCTTCAATGACTGCACGACGCACCATGAGAGGCGGCTCTACGAACGTGTAACCTTTCCGCATCATGAAATCCATGCCAAACCTCAGAAGTGCCTGGTTGAGCAAGGCCAAGTCGCCCATCAGATAGAAGAAACCATTGCCTGCAACACGTGCAGAGGAGTCAAAGTCAGCGATGCCAAGAGACTCGCATAACTCTACATGACTCTTTACCTCAAAATCCTTTATGACAGGATCACCATACTTCTTCAGCTCTACATTCTCAGAATCATCCTTGCCAAGAGGCACGGACTCGTGTAACATGTTAGGTATCTTCTTCTGGAGATCCAACATCTCAGACTTCAGCTCAGCAACCCTGACATCTATATCTTTTATCTTCTGAGGGATCTCTTTTGCCTGCGCCAGGAGATCAGTGACATCACCACCAGACTTCTTCATCGCGCTTATCTTCTGCGTGACCTGATTCCGGTCATGGCGCAGCCTCTCCACTTCCTGCAGCAGCTTGCGGTACTTCTCATCCCTTGCCAGAAGGCCATCTACAAGATCATGCTGGTCTTCCATGAACTTCTTGTCCAGGTTATCCTTTACAGCTTCAGGGTTCTCTCGAATGAATTTGATGTCGAGCATCTTGATATCCTCCATGCGCTATTGATTTATAAAGTTATCTTTCATCAGGATTCATTTCACAGGAAATGTCCTGAAGACCAGTTCATCATAAAATCTGATCACAAATCTGTCGTGAAGTATATTGCCGAACTTCTCTTTCATCTCATCTGAGAATGCCAAGAACTCTTTCTCAGTCTTAAGATGCATCTCAATCTCGAAATCCTCACCATTGATGTACTGGTCGACATAGATGACAAAAGGTTTTGACTGCAAGAAACCCAAAAATCTCATGTGATCCTGCTTTGTGTAGTTCCTAAGGTTGACATGATACTTGTAATATGAGTATCCCAGCTTGGCTGTGTCGATGAACGGCCGGAACCCGAGTATGATCCTCTTCTTCTTCATCTCCTGGATACGTCTCTTGAGAGTATTTACGCTGAGTCCGGTCTTTTTTGCCAGATCAATAAGGTTCATGTCTGCTTTATCCGAGAGTGTATGAAGTATCTTCAGGTCTTCATCATCAAAATCCTTCTTCTCCAGCGGAACAAAGAACTTATCAGCACCTACCTCCCTACGTCTCTTCACGAGATAATCCTTAGGATAATGATATATCTGAGTGAGCAGCGATGTGGCATTTTCCTTGATGATACTGTTGAACCGCATCATCAGCCCATTGAAGAAACGGTTGAACTCAAGCACATCCTTTGTGGAGTATACAAAATCAAGGTCCCACTTCCCAAGAACCTTGAAGAACCATATTATGTTCTTGTCAGACCTTATGTGATCGATCAGTCTCGACTCTTTGTCTTTGGTGGATTGTGACAGCTTAAGGAAAACACGGAAACTATTGTATCCAAGGGCAACAGTGTTTATCTCTGTGAAATATCCCCTGATCATCCCTTCATTCTCAAGCTTCCGGATGCGGTATAGCGCTACGTTCCTATGTACCCGCAGCCTTTTTGCAAGAGAAGATACACTCTGCCTGCAATCCTTGTCAAGCTCATAGAGGAGCTTTTTATCTACCAAATCCAACCTCATATAATAATAAAAATAATTATTATTTATAAGCTTTTTGATTGTTTGCACAAAAAAAGGCTCAAATAGTTTATATTCTCAAAATCCAGAATGATAGCAAGGATGACGATGAACCTTGAAGAGATAACAGATAAGGCAGTCAAAGCATACAAGAACAACAGGCTGCTGAACGTGAATGCAAACATAATCGCAGCAGCATTTCCCAGCATAGCAGCTGCAACAGGGATGTCAGAGCTGATGGAATACTATGGGTATCCTGACGGGGCAATCGCAACAGCTGCCGCCATAACTGATTGGGTAATATACATCCCGATACATATCGGACTGCATTACAAGACAAATAAAGAAGAATTTATCGATAATCAGGGAGACTTCCAGAAAAAAGAATTCATCAAGGACGTAGCGAACCTTTACGTAACAAGGATACCCTCAATAGCATTATTCTATGTCATGGCAGGACCGCTGCACATGTACCTCATGACAAAAGAGCTTGGCAGTGGGCTGGCGAATCAGATATCCTATTGGGGAACATTAGCTGCAACAAGAACAGTACATACACTGATAGGGTTAAAGACAGGACTGTTCAAGAAAAGAAATAAAGATTACCCGTAGATCCTCAAGTCCCCGCCGCGCTTTGTCGCGTTGAGGATGGACTTACCGACATTGTTATCCTTCTTTATCTTGACCATCGCGTTCTTGCCCACATGGAGCTGGACAAGGAACTCATCACCGATATACACGTCAAGCTCCTTATTGGCGTAAGCAGAATCCACAAACAGGTCGAAAGACTTCTTCTTCATGTTGATCTCG